>DASPPF010000017.1:0-3217 GCA_035625575.1 Nitrososphaerales archaeon
CTCCGCTGCCACTGCCCCACCACGGGAAGGCTCGGAGATTTCGAGCTCAGGGGCCTGTCCTGCCTCTACTCGACCTCGGTCACCGGGGCGAGGAAGACCGCCCACACCGTGGAGGCCATCTCCACGTCACCAGACTCGCAAGCGTGGATAGGCATCAATCAGAACGCGGCCAACAGATATGTCGAGTTCTTTCTGAGAACCGGCGCGCTCTCTCGCATGGTCGTAGGAGCCGTGAGAAGGGAGGTCAGGCTGGGGAACTCCAGAATCGACTTCTTGGTCGGAGACTCCTACGTCGAGGTCAAGACGCCCCTGATCACGCTTCCGGGCTCTCCCGGGATTGCCCGCGTCAAGCACAGCCAGTTCGATTCCTTCGACCGACTGATCAGGCACATGGGCGAGCTCCGAAGGTCCCTTGCAACCGGGAAGAAGGCTATCATCATACTCTGCTTCCTGTACGACGCGAAGCCGTTCAGGCCGCCCCGTCGGAACGCCGTCAACAGCAGGATTCTCAACGCGGCCCTCGCGGCGGAGAGGGCAGGAGTGGAGAGATGGCAGGTCAACCTGAGAGTCGACGCGGAAGGAGTCTCGCTGATTCGCTACTTCAGAAGCCGGCCATATCGGTGACCGCCTTGGGTCGGGCCGAGAGTCCACAGCAGAACGGCCGCAAAGAGACTTGGGTGTTGGTCAAATCGCCCCAGGGAGACGCCGACATTCTGGGCGAGGAGCCCACACTCTCGTTACTCCGCAACTGTCCAGCCAAAATCGGCTAATGCAGAGGCACCGCGGGGAAAAGCGGGTCTGGCTCCGCCCTCAAAGATGTAAATAATCCAACGTCTCGCAACTCCACTATGTCGCAATCTAAGAGCGCTGCCGAGGGCGAGAAGTCCGTCTTCGAGGGAATACTGGAAGCCCTTTCAGACAAGCATTCACAGATCGACATCAACCTTCAGGGAATGACCGTGAAGTCTCTGAGAACTGGGATCACCGTTGAACTCAACGGCCTCGTCACCGTGACCTGCCACATCAGGGAAATGACCGAGGGCGAGAAGAAGGCTTCGGCCACCAGAAACGTCGCGCTAATGTCGAAAGGGTAGAGGCCCGGCCGGCGTCGCTACCTCGACGCCTCAAGCAGCTTCTTCAGCCTCAGAGGGTTCAGTCTGATCCCGCCCGTCAATCTGGATACGCCGCTCCCCACCGCGAGCAACTTGTCCCCATTGGAGTAGAGGGTCAGCTTCCAGCCAAGGCGCGAAAGCTCCTCCACGAAGCGCCACGAACCCTCCAGCAAGCCGACGGGACTTCCCCGCTGCCTGACGAAATCCGAAAGACGCAGCCCGGCTTCCTCGGCCCCGCTGGCCTCGACCTCCAGCGTCCTCCTGTCCGAGTTGATGGAGATGAAGGGACGCCCGTTCACCTTGATCGTGGCCTTCCCGCTTGGCATCAGCGTCAGAAGATCCAGAGGTGGCGCCGGCTTCTCCTTGCCCATTCTCAGTAGTACCTCGTGGCGAGGTAGTCTGTCAGTTCCAGGAGAAGGGATTTCGCCCTGCACTCGGGGACCGAGTCGAGGACGCCCTTGGCCTTGTTCGAGTGGCGCAGCACCACCTCGCGGGCGTAGTCCAGAGAACCGTGTTCCTCGATCAATCCTCTGAGCTTCGATATCTCGTCGCTGCCGTAGGGGCCGGACCGATTCAGGAGGCCGAGGACGAAGCTTCTTTCGTCGCTCGAGGAGTGGCCCATGCAATGCAAGAGAACTATGCTCTTCTTCCCTCCCCTCAGGTCGGTGAAGACGGGCTTGCCCAGCGCGGCCTCGTCTCCAACCAGGTCGAGCGTGTCGTCCTGGACCTGGTATGCGATGCCGAGCGATTCGCCGAACCTGCCGGCCAGCGAGGCCTGTTCGTCCGAGGCCCCGCCGACGATGGCCCCGCTCGCGCAGGGTGCGCTCAGCAGAGTGGAGGTCTTCATCCTAATCATCTCTTCGTAGTCCTGTTCCGTGCCCTCCTTTCCGCGAGCCATCTCGAGGTCGAGGAACTCTCCCCACGTGGTCGCCCTGCACGCCTCGCCTACCAGGTCGAAGATTCTCGCTAGCCTGCCGCTCTCCAGGTTGCCGTACTTCGCGACCATCTTCGGGACGTTGAAGAGCAGGAGGTCGGACGCGAGTATCGCGTTGGAGAGGCCGTACTTGGCCACGATGGACTCCTTCCCCCTCCTCAGGTCGGAGTGGTCTATGATGTCGTCCTGCACGAGCGCGCTCGCGTGGGCCAGCTCGTACGCCGCCGCCAGCGGGACGGCGGGCCTGTAGTCGCCGGAGAACACCTCGCACCAGAGCAGCGCCAGGGCGGCTCTCACCCGCTTGCCGCCTCCCGACAGCGCATCGGCCGCCGCCCTCTCAAGGGTTGTCGAGCGTTGACCGGGGAACAGCTCCTCCAGCTGCGAGTTCACACTGCCCACATACTCCTTCAGCCAGAGCATGCTCTCGGGCGTTAACATGCCGAACACACAGCACGACGTTGCGTAATACGTCTATTCCCGAAGCCAGAGTCGCCACGTGCCTGAGATACGACCAGCTTCCCTGGCTCTGAGCAAGCCACGAGGGTTCTTGGCCCGACGGGTGAGGGTGATGATTTCTCGTCGCCACTTCGGGAGCCAACCGCGTCGCCGACACGGTTCAAGCTCGCGTGCAGACTTGGAAGTGCCCCTATACGCTTAACGTCGATCCTTGGTCACCACGGTCGCTGGCCTGACCAATGGCCGTGGACCCAATCCTGGCCGACGTCCCGATAACCGCAGTGCTGCTGATCTGGATGGGCTTCGTGCTGTTCTTCGGGTCCAGATGGCTCTACAACCTCGTGCTGAAGAAGGGCTGGGACCAGAAGAGAGGCACCTATCTGGGAAGGAAGTTCGTCCACATCTTCGGCGCGGGACTGGTCGCGGCCGTCCTTCCCTTCGAGTTCCACGAACCGTACTTCCCCCTTCTCTTCGCCATGCTCTTGGCGGTGCTGACCTACACCCTCCACAAGACGAACCACATCCTGTACTGGTTCCAGGACCCAGCCAACTACTCCGAGACCTACTTCGCCATAATGTTCGGGACCGTCGTCTTCGTCACATGGTTCATCGACAAGACCTTCCTGCTGGCCGTGGTTCCGACGCTGTTCATGGCGTGGGGGGACGGAGTGACCGGGGTCGTCAGGAATCTGAAGTACAAGAAGAGGACCAAGGC
>DASPPF010000018.1:0-12014 GCA_035625575.1 Nitrososphaerales archaeon
GCCATCTTCACCATCCCTCCGTTGATGGCTCCCGGCTCCTTCAGCATGCCGTTCTCGTCCGTTGGGGCCGTCGTGACGAGCGTGTACGAGCCCGTTCCCATGGGCATCTCGTTCGTCTGCCACCCGAACACGTCCCGGTAGAAGGACTGGGCGCGCTTCAGGTTCTTTGCGGGAACTTCGAAGTGAACAACCTTGCCGGTCATCGGACCCGCGACGCGAGAATCCGACTATAAGCGTTCCCGACGTGGAATCAATACCTGGGGAGAGGTCGGCGAAAGTGAGCGCCTAGCTCGCCCCGAGCTTCAGCAGCTCTAGGAGCCTTGAGTAGTTGAAGTCGTCGAGTCCGTGTTTGTACTCGCGGAGGAGCGCGAGGACGGGCGCGGTGTCTCTCAGCCCCAACAGCCTCCTAACGAGCGGCGAGATCCTGCCGCCCACCAGAAGGTACTGTGCGGCTGACGTCACGTTGCTCGGCCTCCGGGACATGCTCGCCGACTCGAAGTCGATTATCCAGGGTCTGTCTTCCGCTATCACGACGTGCTTCCTGAGGTTGCTCAGCTGGCCGTGGTCCAGTCCCATGATGTCGAGCTTCCTGCACTGGTTGAGGATCTCGTGCACCATGTCTCGCGCTCGTCTGGCTGTGCCCTCGCCGTGCAGGTGCTTGACCCAGTCGGCGAACTCGACGTAGTCGAGGTACTTCATCATCAGGAAGTCCTTGGTGTGCCCCTGGAGGGGAGCGCCGACGCCAAGTCTGTTCGCGAAGGACGTCAGCTTGTACTCCTCGGCGAGGCTAGGACGGTTTGCGTCCGTCCTTCTGATTTTCAGTGCGTACTCCTTGCGGCCAGACACGCACTTGACCACGACCCCGACCGTGCCTATGCCGAGGAGCCCCAGTCGTCCTATCTTGGCCCTCCCTTCGAAGGTCAGTGATTCGACGCCGAGCTGCTGGAGTTGCCTCACCCGACCCTTGGCCGCACGCAGAGATATCCTGGGATAGGTCAGAATCTGGACGTAGGGCGTCCTGCAGAGCTGGTCAAGATTCACTTGTTCCGAAACTGTCGCTTGCAATCTCCAGTACCACTCTCTCCAGCCACGCCTTCGAACTCGCCTGCCGCGCGAGGGCCCCGCCTCGCAGAACTCTGGCGCTCCTGGCCATCCCGAGGCCCACTTCGCGGGAAGCACCAAACTTGCCCAGCCTTCCCTTCGAAATCTCTTCGAGAAGCTTGACCAGGTCCGTGTGGCTCCGACTTTGCAAGACCCTAAGGCGGGCGGTGTCATCGACCCAGACCAGCTCGGCCTTCCTCCTGTTCTTTGCGAGGAAAGACGCAGCCTCCTTCTCCCTTTCCACGGTCGGTCCCAAGTGTTGCGCGAGCGGGGGGAGCATCGAGAATTCCGGAAGGAAGAGGAAGGCAGAGTGGCTGGAGTTGTCCGAAGCCGCCATTGCCCTGATGATCTTGAAGTCCCTCTCCTCGACCGCCCTCGTGATGTGCTTTAGCGTCCTCCGGAGCTCGCCCCAGAGGGTGTCCTCACTGAGTCGGGAGTGCGCGAAGACCAAACCTATCACCTCCTTTCTCATCTTCGGTCTGGAGCGCCCGAGCACCTCCCCGAAGAAGTCCAGGGAAGGTTTCCTCAGGAAGGCTCTCGAGGCCAAGACCAGCCGCCCCACACTTTCGTCCGAGATGGCCTTGCCGAGGTCCCTGTCCTCATCCACTGGGTCTGGAAGCACGAAGAGCATATCTTCACTGGTCCTCTTCAGCTCTGCAAAGTAACTCAGGACGCCCTCGAAATTGCCGTGCCTGATGACTAGCACCTCAGCGGCGTAGCCGCTGAAGCCCTGGACCTCGATCTCGGCGCCGTAGACACCGACTCCGCGCATGAACCTCTTGAGCAGCCTCACCTCGGTCTTCCTTTCGTGGGAGAGCCCCTCGACGAGCTTGACGTGGAAGGGCGAACGGTCTGCGGCGCTCTTCCAGTTGGGAGGCTCGACGTTGTAGCAGGGGACGACGTTGACCTTGACTCCGCGGACGGTGGCCTCGACGTATGGGTGCTGCGCGTACTTCTTGCCCCTCGGGAATCCCTTGGCGGCTTCTGTGCCCACGGCGAGGCCGATTCTCTCGAAGTCTTTCTCCGGCGTCGCTGGGTCGATAAGAACGAACACGTCGATGTCCACGTTGGTCGGGAGCCAAGTTCCCTTCGCGAACGAGCCGCCCATCACTACGCCCCTGACCTCCGGGTGCTTTCCGGCTGCTTCCCGCGTCCTGGCCAGAAGGAACTCGGCGAGTCCGGTGATGCGCTTCTCCTCATCCGCGGAAGGAATGACTAGCTTCGTCGCCGCCTTCAGGACTGGCTCGAGGCCGGTCAACCTAGTCTGTACACCCCCACGTCGCTGTATATCGGCCCTCGGGGAGTCAGCACGCTGGACTTCAGCTTGAACTCGGCCATCACGACCGAGCCGAAGGTCGCATCCCTTCTCTCCCGCAGCAGCTTCTCCAGGTTCTGCCTGTTGACTCCTGACCTGACCCTGGCGAGCGTCAGGTGAGCCTGAAAGGGCCGGTCGTCCTGCTCGCCTATCCCGCCGAGGGCTCGTATCACCGGCCCAGCGATCGCTTCAACTTTCTCCGAGTCCCCATCGGCCACCCCGACCCACACGACCCTTGGGCGGCTGGGCGAAGGGAAAGCGCCGACGCCTCTGGCTGTTACCTCCGCCCTGGCCAGCTTCAGTGCCTTCAGTCGCCTGTCGACCTCCGTGGCCTGGGCGTCTGTAATCTCTCCGAGAAACTTGACGGTGTAGTGCAGGTTCTCCCTCTCGACAATCTTCAGGTCCGCCCGGGTCTCCTCGAGCTCCTTCTGGAAGGCCACGAGCTTCTCCATCACCCGGGGGTCGGGTATCTCTATCGCAACGAAGGCTCGCATTGCTCACGACCAAGCCGATGGCGACCTTGATTCGCTTATTAAATGAGGTTCGCCTGCGGGCGAGCGATTGAAGATAGTTGCGATAACTGGGATGCCGGGCGCGGGCAAGTCCACGGCCGCGGAAGCCTTGGTCGCCAAGGGCTGGCGGAGGGTGGTGATGGGGGATGTCGTCAGGGAGGAGACTCGGAGACGAGGCTTGCCGGAGGACGCCAAGCACACGGGCGAGGTGATGAAGGAGTTGCGAAGGCAGCACGGCCCAGCCGCGATCGCCGACCTCTGCCTGAAGTACATTCGGAAGTCGGGTTTCGACAGGGTCGTGATTGACGGGATAAGGTCTGTCGCGGAGGTGGAGGCATTCAAGAAGGCCGCCGACGTTCTCTTGATAGCAATCCAGGCGTCTGAGCCCAGGCGCTTCTCGTTCCTCAAGGAGAGGGGCAGGACCGACGACCCGAACTCCCTCGAGATGTTCCACAGGCGCGACGAGAGGGAGCTTGAGGTCGGAATAGGGGAGGCGATCGCGCTGGCAGACGAGGTGGTCTCGAACGAACACACGACGCCCGAGGCCCTCACGGCGCATACCCTCAAGCTGGTGGAGCGCTGGCTAGATGCCTCGCCCTGAGTTTCGCCTGCGGGTGAGTGCCGAGGCCGTTGTGAGGCCTTCCGAGGACCCGGCCAAGGTCGGGACGGCGGTGGCAAACGCCCTGGGCGAGTGCCGCCACGTGGTGGAGGACGTTCCGCAGATGGTGAGGATTACCTCGGACGACGGCGCGAGCATAGAGCGGCTCCACGACCAGCTCAGGGACAGACACGTCAGGGCAGCTGCGCGGAAGCTGCTCTTGGCCGGACGCGAGGGGAACGTGTCCACCGTACTGCTCAACAGGCAGGCGGCGTACGCAGGCGTGCTCGCGCTCTGCGGTTCCGAGGAGGAGTCGCCGCTGGGCCCAATCTACCTGACCATCGGCTCGGACGAACTGGACGACGTGGTCGAGTGGCTCACGACCTACGAGACTGGGTAGTCGACCTCGATTTCCATGCCGTCGCGGGCGGCGATGGTCGCCGGGAAGACGGCCCTCGCCTCCCTCACCAGGGCCGAGGTGCTCTGGTAGCGGGCGCTGAAGTGGGTCAGCAACAGTCTTCGGACCCCCGCCCGCTCCGCCAGCCGGGCGGCTTCGGTGCTCGTGCTGTGCTTGAACTCGACCGCCTTTGCACTGTCCGCGTTGGTGTAGGTGGAGTCGAATACCAGCAGGTCGCAGTGGCGGAAGAACCGCGCCAGCGCCTTGGAGGGCCTGGTGTCCCCCGAGTAGCCGACCCGTCGCCCCGGCCTGGGCGGCCCAGTCACCTCCGAAGGGCGAACCGTTCGCCCTTCCACGGTCGCGCTTCTCCCCTTCTGAAGCCTCGACCAGAGTCTCCCCTCGGGGACGCCGAGCCTCCTGGCTCTCTCGGGATAGAAGACTCCCGGCCTGGTCTTCTCCTGGATGACGTAGGAGAAGCACTCGATGGAGTGGGAGGCTCTCTCGGCCAGGACGTCGAACGCGGGAAGCCTGAGCACCCTGCCCCGCCTCGCAGAGACGAACCTCAGTGGGAATGTCAGCCCGAGGTGGAGTACCTTCGCAGTGGAGTCAAGCCACTCCTTGAGCGCTGCCGGCGCGACTAGGGTTAGTGGTCTGGTCCTCTGGGCCAGGGCCATGGTCCAGAGGAGGCCTGGGAGCCCGGCGACGTGGTCGCCGTGAAGGTGGGTGATGAGGATGGTCGTCTCCCTGTTCAGACCAAGTCCCAGGGACGCGAACTGCCGCTGGACCCCTTCCCCCGAATCGAGGATGACCAGCTCTCCCTCTCTCTGCAACACCATCGCAGGAAGTCCGCGGGCCTTGGTCGGGGCCGCTGCGCTGGTCCCCAGGAAGGTCAAGGTGAGCCTAGCCAAGCGCTACTTCTTCCTCAGGATCGTGATTACCCTTGTCAGCTTCTTATGAACGTAGAGGTGGTGCTCCTCCTCCACGGTCAGGTCGGCGGTGCTCTGGATCGGGATGTCCTTGGGATGCATCATGACCATCCTGTTTCCCGAATTCAGAACCTGCGGGAGACGCTCGAGCGCCCTCTGCACCACGGGGGCAGCGCCGCGCCCTCTGGTGCTCGACGCCCTTCCGTAGGGGGCGTCGGTCGCAATGGCGTCGACTCGTGTGAAGGGCAGAGCGAACGCGTCGGCTCTTACGACGCCGAGCCACGACTGCGCGAACTTCTTCATGTTCGCCAGTGAGCCCCTGCTCATCGCCTCCGTCTGGTCGACTGCCAGCGGCTGCATCCCAGCCTGCGCCGCCTCCAGAAGGATGCTGCCCGTTCCTGCGAACGGGTCGAGGAGAACCTGGCCTTCAACGCATCTTGTGAGATTGACCAGAGCGCGGGAGAGCTTCGGAAAAATCGCCGACGGGTGGAAGTAGGCGCGTCTGCGTGGACTGCGGAGTCGCCATCCCTGGACCATTTCGCGCGGGATGGTGAGGGCGAAGTACCGCTCCTCGCCGTCAACCAGTGTGATTTCGTAGTCAGGGTCCTCCAGGTCCACTTGACGGTCCAGGCCTCGGAGGAGACTGGCCGGGTCGACCACTGGCCTCGACGCGGTCGTCCTGAATGCGCTCAGCCTGACGGTCTTCCCCTTCAGCAAGCCGAAGGCATCGGCCGGGTCGCCCAACAGCAGGCCAACCCGCCTCGCGAAAGCCACCCGCCTCGCGACCCGCCGTGGCTCCGCTTTCGAGTCTACGATGATCACGCGTTTCTCCGGCTGGCTGAACTTCGCTTCTGGGTCGTAAGCAAGGAACAGGGACTTCGCTTCTGCAGCCGGAATTGTGGTGCCCTCCCCGGAGAGCAGCACGAGCGACCTACTCATCGAGAGTCCTGAGGTGAGAGGCTATCGGTTCGGAGACATCGACCACGCTGTAGGCGCACGGGACCGTGTTGGTGCTAACGATCCCGTTCACGCCAGCCTTCTCGAGCTTGCGGACGGCGTCGCCGACGAAGAGTCCGTGGACGCAGATGGCGTACACCCTGCTGGCACCCTCTCCGAGAACCATCTCGGTGGCCGCGGCGACCGTGTCCCCCCTCTGAATCACGTCATCCACAATCATCACGTCCTTCCCCTTGACCTCCAGGACCTGCTTCTTGACCTTGACCTCTCCGGTGACCCTGTCCCTGCTCTTGGAGAGTTGCAGAAGGCTTGTGCCGTACAGCGAGGCGAACGCCTCGGTCCTCTTCGACGCGCCGAAGTCAGGCGCGACGACCACCGGATTCCTGAGATTCATCGTCTTCCTGGCGTAGTCTGCCAGGCTCGGGATGGCCGAGACGCTGTGAATGGGGAAGGAGAAGAGGGCGAGGCCTTCCGGTGAATGGATGTCGACCGTGACGAGCCTCCTCACGCCAGCGGACCTCATCAGATGCGAGACGACTCCGAGGGTGACGCCCTCGCCCGGAAGGAACTCCTTGTCCTGCCTGGCGTAGGCGAGGTAGGGCACGACGGCCGTGACTCTGGCGCCCTCCTGGCTCAGGTGGTGGGCGGCTATGAGGAGCTGCATGATGTGCTGGTCGACGGGCGGGTAGGTCGACTGGACGACCAGGACCGTCTTCCCGGAGACCTTGCCTTCGCATGTGAACTTCGACTCGCCGTCGGGAAAGACCCTGAAGTCCGCCTTGAGAAGTTCACACCCCATCCTCTCTGCGAGGGACTTCGCCAGCTCCTCGGAGGCCGGACCGGCCAGCACGAGCTTCTCGGCCACTGCCACTCGTGCCCGCTCGAAGGCCGACTCTATTTAATCGATTTCAAGCCCGACGAAACAGCAAGAGTTAAGGAGATGTCGCGGGGGAGAATCCTAGAATTCTTGGACCAGCAATGCCCCGAATGCGGCGGCGTGATGCTCTTTGACACCCCAACCAAGAGATTCGGATGCAAGAAGTGCGGTCTCTTCCTGACCAGGGAGCAGCTCTCCGACATCAGGTACAAGCAGAGGACGCCCATCGAGGACGAGAGAAGGAAGAGGGCTAGGCAGCAGTCCGACTATCTCGAGTGGTGGCTGAAGGGAGACAAGGAGAAGTAGGGCCAGGGCTCGCGGAGCCGGACCCGAAGACCCCAGTGTTAGCGTTGCCTGTCAATGGGCGCGCATTTCTGCGAACTTCGCAGCGCACTGCTTCACCCCCGTGGTGGTGTCCAGTCGCTGGACCTGGGCGGGCGTGAACCATCCGTAGTCTGAGGATTCGTTGTTGAGCCGGACCCTGCCGGAGGCCTTGGCCAGGGCGAGGTAGTCGACGACTATCACCTGGTTCCTCGCCTTCGGTCCCCTGTCCGAGGGGAGGTAGGTCACGACGTCGAACAATCCTTCAATCTTGATGTCGAGCCCGGTCTCCTCCTTCACCTCCCGAACTGCCGCTTGCTCGGTCGTCTCGCCGAGCTCGACCGCTCCGCCGGGGAAAGACCACATCCCTCTGTCCGGTTCCTCGTCGCGCTTGACCAGAAGAAGCCGTCCGCGCCTGTGGATCAGCGCGCCCGCGCCGACGAAGATGCGAGGCGGTTTCATGGCACAAGACAGCGTCGCATCCGTTTTAAGGCTGGCATCCCGTGTGCAGGCGCCTTGGTCAGGGTCGAGATGCTCACCGTGGGCAAGGAGCTGCTCATCGGCAGGACGCTCAACACGAACGCCCACTGGGCGGGCGCGAGATTAGCGAAGATCGGGACGATGCTGAAGGAGATCACTACCGTGGACGACGACCTGGCTGAGATCTCGAGAGCGCTCAGAGCCTGCCTCGCCCGGTCGCCTGACGTGCTGGTCATCGTGGGAGGACTCGGACCTACCCCTGACGACATGACGCTCCGGGGAGTGGCAATGGGACTTGGCAAGAAGCTCCGGGTGAACAGGGCCGCCCTCGAGATGGTGAAGGAGCACTACGCCAGGCGCGGCATGGGCTCGGTCGAGATGACTCCGGCAAGAAAGAAGATGGCCACGCTACCGGTGGGCGCCGAGCCGCTGGCAAACGAGGTCGGTACCGCGGCCGGCGTCAGGGTCGAGATGAGGAGGACGGTCATCTTCTGCCTGCCGGGAGTGCCCGCGGAGATGCGGTCGCTGTTCAGTAGGTTTGTCATGCCGGAGGTCGAACGAAGGCTGGGACCGCTGGGAAGGAAGGCGCTCAGGATGAAAGTGGAAGGAGTCTTCGAGTCTGCCCTCGCGCCCCTGATCGAGAAGGAACTGAAGTTGTATCCCGGGACCTACATCAAGTCTCACCCGCGAGGGATAAAGGAAGGGAGGTCCAGAATAGAGCTGGACATCGTCTCTGTGAAGAAGACACGAGAGGAGGCCGAAAAGATCGGGGATGCCGTGGCTTCGGACATGGTCAGGGCAATCAGAGGTGCGGGAGGCTCGATAGTGTGGAGCCGCGGTCTCAAGCTGGAAGGCGACTGAGACGGACGTCACGTTCATCACTGGCACTGCCGGCTCGGGCAAGTCTCTGCTGACGAGCGCTCTGAAGAACTGGTACATCAACAGGGGAGAGGATGCGATTGCCGTGAACCTCGACCCAGGGGTGGTCAATCTCCCCTACGAACCAGAGGTGGACATCAGGGAGACCATCGACCTCCAGGACATAATGGCGAAGTACAGCCTAGGGCCGAACGGCGCGCTTGTTCTCGCGGCCGACATGGTCGCCACGAGCGTTGCGAAGGTTCAGGAGGACATCGACTCACTCAACGCTGAGTACGTCGTCGTGGACACTCCGGGACAGATGGAGCTCTTCGCCTACAGGGAGAGCGGCGAGTACATAGTGAAGCAGATGAGCGCCGACTCCAAGGTGCTCCTCTTCCTCCTCGACCCCCTCCTGGCCAACACGCCGGTCAACTTCCTGTCGCTGGCCCTGCTCTCGGCCTCGGTGGGGCTCAGGCTGAAGGTCCCGAAGATCTCTGTCCTTCCGAAGCGCGACCTCGACACGGAGCGCACAAAGACGATAGTCCAGTGGAGCAGGGACGCGGCCGTCTTCGAGGAGGCGCTCTCCCAGACGAGGGAGGCAGAGGAGTACTCGCTCTACTCGGAGCTCTTCAGAAGCATAAGGAAGCTCGCGTTCGGCGTCGACCTGTACCCCGTGTCTTCGGTGACACTCGACGGGATGGTGGCCTTGGTGGGCGAGATCGCGCGAATGGCCCGGGGCGGGGAAGAGTTCACCGACTAGGCTCGGAGAGAAACGACTGGATCAGCTGCGCGCAGAGCTGGGGCTTCTCCAGGGGGACCATGTGGCCCGCATCGCGTATGAAGAAGAGCGACGAGGCGAGAATGTTCTCCTTCATGAAGTGGCTCCCCTTCGGAAACGTCATCCTGTCCGACTCCCCGCAGACGATCAGCGTCCTTGCCGTTATCTCAGGGAGCCTCTTCCTGACATCGAAGCCGCCGCAAGCGAGGTAGTCGTTCAGGAAGACGGGGAGGTTGGAGACCGAGAGAGCTGTCCGGCTCTCCCGTGCCGCGTCGAGGCTCAGGCTGTGGAAGCTCCACGGCGTGATCATCTTCTCGATGGCCCTCAGGGGCTGCCCCCGAAGACCTTCGACGAGCTCCGGGCTGACCCCCAGCTTGGCCCCCGTGTCCACCAGGATGAGCGAGCCCAGGTCATCGGGATGGTCCAGCGCGAGGGTCAGCGCGACTGCCCCGCCCATGGAATGGCCGCAGACGGCTGGCTTCTTGATTCCTCTCTGGGCGATGAAAGAGTGGACCGCCTCGGCGTAGTCCTCCACGGACCTGCACGTGATTTCTCCGGACGGGTGGCCTGGCAGGTCGACAGCAATAGCCGTCTTCCCTCCGGAGAGGAAGCTCAGCGTCCGCCTCCAGAGGAGGCTGTTGCCGCCCGCCCCGTGGATGAGCACGCAGTCTCTGAGAGAGGGATGCTCCAGGGATGCCAGCAGAAGGCTTCACTTCTCCAGCATCGATGCAGCCTGGCTCAGGCTCAGCTTTCCAGCGAGAACGTCCTTCGCCAGCCGCTGCGCCTTCGCCTCGGCCCTGCTCGTGAAGCGCTCGAGCACGTCGCCCTTCGCCATCTCCAGCATCATTCCCTTGAGGCTCTTCAGCCTCAGCTCAGGGTCGCCGCCGTTGAACCTCGCTCGGATTCTGTCGATGGAGAGGACGAGCGAATCAAGGCCTTCGCCCTTGAGGGCAGAGACCTTGAGGACGGGGGGAGACCTTGACTTTAGGTCCCTCACCATGGAGAGGATGCTGACGACCATCGAGTCTGCGCCCTCGAGGTCGCCCTTGTTCACCGCGTAGATGTCTCCGATTTCCATCAGGCCCGCCTTGGACACCTGGATGTCGTCGCCGAGTCCGGGCGTCAGCACCACGACGACTGCGTGCGCCACGCCCACCACTTCGATGTCCGACTGGCCGATGCCCACGGTCTCGAGGAGAATCAGGTCGAAGCCGGCCGCGTCCATCAGCTGGATCACCTGGGCGGTGGTTCGAGCGAGCCCGCCCGACCATCCGCGCGACGCCATGCTCCGGATGAAGACGTCCGGGTCGTTGGTGTGGCGCGTCATCCTGATCCTGTCGCCCAGGAGAGCGCCGCCGGTTATGGGGCTGGTCGGGTCGACCGCGACCACCCCGACGCGGAGCCCCTGCTTCCTGTAGAGCTCGATGAGCCTGTCGACGAGCGTGCTCTTGCCAGTCCCCGGTGGCCCCGTCAGCCCGAGCACGAAGGCCCCACCCGTGTGCTTCAATCCGGAGAGGAGCTGGCGAGAGTCCCTTCCCTCTGCTTCCACCACGCTGATGGCTCTCGCGAGTGCTTGCCTGTCGCCCTTCAGGACTCGGTTGAGGAGCGCCTGTTGGCCCAAACTGAGAATCGACGGGCGCTCGCCGCTGCCATTCTTATCAGTTGTTCGGATTCATTTATCTTGCACTGGTTTGGGTGGAAACCATCTTGCTCAGGGGCGGGCGAGACGCATATTGGAAGGAGACGGCGGACAGATTCACCAAGTCGAGGGCGAAGAAAGGCTCCCTCTACGACGCGAAGTCAATTGAGGACATCAGCAAGGGAATCAAGCAGTGGCAGGACTCGGTGCTCGGCCCCTGGCTTGCAAAGTCGCCCGAGACCAAGGCCGACCACCAGACCGCGTCGGGCATACCGCTGAAGCCGCTCTACACGCCAGAGGACGTATCGGACGCCGATTACGCGGCTCAGGGGTTTCCGGGAGTCTACCCCTACCTCCGAGGCGTCTACCCCTCGATGTACAGGGGACGGCTGTGGACCATGAGGATGTTCTCTGGCTTCGGGACGCCTGAGGACACCAACAGGCGGCTCAAGCTTCTGCTTCAACACGGAGAGACCGGCCTCAGCATCGCCTTCGACATGCCCACGCTGTACGGATACGACTGCGACCACGAAAAGGCCCACGGCGAGGTGGGGAGATGCGGCGTCAACGTCTCTTCCCTCAAGGACATGGAGGTGATCTTCTCGGGCATACCTCTCGACAAGGTCAGCACCTCTATGACCATCAATGCCCCTGCCGCCATACTGACTTGTATGTACGCAGGGGTTGCGAAGAGGACCGGGGTGCCGATTGCGAAGCTCAGGGGCACTGTGCAGGCTGACATGCTGAAGGAGTACATCGCGCAGAAGGAGTGGGTCTACCCTCCCGAGGCGCACCTGAGGCTGGTGAGGGACCTCATGGTCTACTGCACGAAGAGCATGCCCCTCTGGAACTACGTCAGCATCAGTGGATACCACATAAGGGAGGCCGGGTCCAGCGCGGTGCAGGAGCTCGCGTTCACGCTCGCGGACGGGTTTGGGTATGTCGAGCTGGGGCTCGAAGCGGGGCTGAAGGTGGACCAGTTCGCGCCGAGGCTCAGCTTCTTCTTCAACTCGACCATGGACTTCTTCGAAGAGATAGCGAAGTTCAGGGCGGCGAGGAGGATCTGGGCCAGGGTCATGCGCGAGAAGTACGGCGCGAAGGACCAGAGGAGCCTCCTGATGCGGTTCCATTCACAGACCTCGGGCGCGTCCCTGACCTGGCAGCAGCCCCTGAACAATGTGGTGAGGACGGCCATAGAGGCATTGGCGGCGGTCCTCGGCGGGACGCAGTCGCTCCACACCAACTCCTACGA
>DASPPF010000019.1:0-2247 GCA_035625575.1 Nitrososphaerales archaeon
AGGTCCATGTCGTAGTTCTCCCTGACCAGGAAGACCTTCCCAGCTAGAACCATTCTTCGCTGCCCCGATTCTATCTCCTTAATGATTCTTCAGTTCGACCAGAACTGCCTGGTCGTCACGAAACGTATCTTCGCTTCGAGCAGCGAGGCGTAGAACTTCTCCTCGTCCTCGTGCATCTCGGCCAGAATCCGCGACGCCGTCTGCGGCCCTATCCCGTAAACCGTCTGCGCGACGACCGCCTTCTTCCCGTAGGACAGCACTAGGTCTGCGGACCTCCTCGCCTTCGCGAGCTCGGCTCTTTCCTCCTCGCTCAGGTCGCTTCCCGCCGACCTCCTCTGCATCAACTGCACGACCTTCGCCGTCCCCCAGTAACAAGGCGCGAGGAGCCCGGACCCACACGAGGTGCACTTCGGCTCCTCCCGAAGCTCGCCTACCGTGGCCTGTCCTTGGTCCGAGCCGCACTTCATGCAGACCAGCCCCACCTCGGTGAGGAATATGCTCGACTTCATGCGCTGATAGGCAGACTTGCCGAGCGAGTCCGGCGCCACCGCCTCCGGGACCTCGAGATACCTGTAGAGCAGGCTGTAGGCGATTGGCGTGGGCTTGTCGCCCGCCTGGAAAGTCTGCACGGCGATCTTCCCTTCGGCAATCTGGCTCACAACGAGCTTGGCCTTCTCCATGTCGATGAGGTCTCTCCCGGTCTCCTGGAGAGCTTCCTCGAAGATTGGTGTCCTCTCGAACCTGGTCGGGAGCGAGCAGAGGTTTGGGTGGGCGATCAGCTTCCCCCTCTTGAGTGCGCCGAACCTCTCGGCAATCCACTTGACCCTCGTCGGGAACGGGAAGTTCCGCTGCGCGGCCACGGCGTAGGTCCTCTCCAACTCGTCGGGTGTGATTCCCGTCAGTTCCTTGGCGATGGAAGCAAGGTCCAGGTCCGCGGTGTCCTCGGTGAGCTCCATGAGAATCCTGTAGCCGTCGAGCCACCAGAGCCTGACCAGGCCGCGCCTCGAGAGAATCTCCTCGAAGACGTAGGCGAAGGTCCTGTTGACCGACTCGCCGAAGCACAGGTGGATGATCAGGTACCTGCCGAAGCCCTCGAAGAGAATGAGGCTGTCCGACGGGACCGGCGCCCCCATCTTCTTCTGCTCGGAAATCTCGTCGACCACGAGCGCCTTCGCCGCGTTGTCTGCCGGGATCGGCTTCAGGAAGGCTGCCAAGACCTCGTCTCCGCCGTCCAGAGCCTCCGAGACCTCCCTGCGCATCCTGCCGGCCGCCCGGGCCAGGTCGAACGGGATTGGGAGCATCTCCCCGTCCCAGCCCGGAACCGCCGCAAGCGGGTCCTCCACGGGAGTGACGTAGATCTTCCTGTCCTCGGCGACCTGCTCTATCTGCCACACCTTCCCCTTGCATATGAAGTGGACGCCCACCTTGGCCTTGAGTATGACGAACTCCTCCCCCAGGATTCCTACCGTCTGGTTAGTCGACACGTCCACCACGAGGTATCTCGTCTCATCCGGAATCATCGAGAGGTTTTCGTAGTAATAGTCCCGGGTGAGCCTCGTCCGCGACAGCTTGTCGCCCTCGATCCGTATCTTCCTTAGCTCCGAAAGGTAGGCAAGCGTCCTCCTGTAGCTCTCCTCCGAGAGGTTGGAGAACGGGCTCGCCTTCCTAACCTCGGCCAGCAACTCGCCCGCGCCCATGCTCTGGAAGTCCATGAGGTATCCGGCGACCTGGTGCGCCAGAACGTCGAGGCAGTTCGAGTACGGCCTGGTCGGCTCAATCAAGCCCTTCTCGGCCGCCGCTACGCTGCAGCAGGACTCTATTATGTCATCAGCGGAGACGGTCACGACTGCCCCCTCAGAAATCCTCCCCAGCCTGTGCCCGCTCCGGCCGACCCTCTGCACCAGTGCCGTGACCTGCCTGGGCGACATGTATTGTACCACCATATCCACTGACCCGATGTCTATCCCAAGCTCGAGCGTACTGGTACAGACCATCGCCTTGAGCTGACCGGACTTGAACGCCTGCTCCACCCTTTCCCGCTCCTCCCGCGGCAGGGAGCCGTGGTGCACACCGACGTCCTTCCTCAGCCTCGACAGCTTGTCACCGAGCATCTCGGCAACGGTCCTGCTGTTCACGAACACCAAGGTCGATGTGTGGCCAGCAATCAACTGGTCCATCTTGGCGAGCCTTGCGGCCAGGTCAGGAGCCGCGTAGGCTTCCTTCGCAACTGTCGCATTCGAAGGGTCG
>DASPPF010000020.1:0-16018 GCA_035625575.1 Nitrososphaerales archaeon
GTTTCGAGACGGGTGGCCATCCGCTTCGATATGCCCTGCCCTGGGGCTGCGAAGTCGAGATATCGATAACGAGGCCGGCGGACGCGAGGCTCTACGGAGTGGGAGAGGGAAGAGGGGGCGTCAGGGTTTCGATGGGCGAGAGGGTTTCGGTGATCCCCAGTCAGTTGAGCACGCAGGTCATCACGCTGTAGAGATTGGGGAAGACTGCGTCTCTACGGGTTGGGCTCTACCCCTGTCGAGATGTATACTATAGACTCTGCTATGTAGGAGGCGTGGTCGGCTATCCGTTCCAAGTACCTCAGGATGAGGGCCGCCGAGAGCGCGCACTTCAGGTCGACCTTTCCCTGAAGCACGGAACGTAGGTGCGACCTGTACTTTTCGTCCACGGCGTCGTCCATGCTCGGTATCTTTCTGGCCAGTTCCACGTCCCTCCTGGTGAACGCGTCCACGCTCATGCTGATCATCTCCAGGGTCTTGCGGGCGGTGTCCTGCACCGCGGAGTGGTCGCACTTGCTCACGTCGCCGATCAGGTTCAGGACCTCCACGATGTCGTGGGCGTATCTCCCATACCGGAAGAAGCCGTAGGAAATTTCGAAGCAGGACTTGATGAACCGGAGGTCCGATGCAACGGGCTGGTACCTCGCCATCAGCTCCATCGTCAGTTCGCTCACCTGGCGGTGCAGCGACCCGAGTTGCTCCGCCATCTCGTTGACCTGAGTGGATTTCTTTCCGGTGTTGTAGGCGTCGATGGCCGCGGTGACAGCGTTCTCGGACAGGACTGCCATTTCGAGGAGCAGCGCGTTCAGCTTCTCCAGCCCCATGTCCATTAGTCGCGGCATTGGGCTCACCCGAATTTCCCTGTGATGTACCGCTCAGTTAGCTCCTTCTTAGGCTTCTCGAATAGGTCAGCGGTCGGGCCGAACTCGACGAGCTCTCCCAGATAGAAGAAGGCGGTGTAGTCCGCGACCCTGGCTGCCTGCTGCATGTTGTGGGTGACGATCACTATGGTGTAGTCCTTCTTGAGCCGGGCCATCGCTTCTTCGATCTTTGCCGTGGCTGTCGGGTCAAGAGCGGATGCGGGCTCGTCCATGAGAAGCACTTCGGGGGATACCGCCAGTGCCCTCGCGATGCACAGTCTCTGCTGCTGCCCGCCAGAGAGGGCGGAACCAGACTTCTTCAGCTCGTTCTTCACCTCATCCCACAGGAAGGCAAGTCGGAGACTCCTCTCCACTGTCTCATCGAGCACCTTCCTATTGCGCTCGCCGGCGAGCTTGAGACCTGCGGCCACGTTGTCGTAGACCGTCATCGTGGGAAAGGGGTTCGGCTTCTGGAACACCATCCCGATCTTCCGCCTTATGGCGACCGGGTCGACCCTCGGCGAGTAGATGTCGGTGCCGTCCAGCATCACCTCTCCTTCGACCTTGGCGCCGGGAGTGAGCTCGTGGAGCCTGTTCAGACACCTGATGAAGGTGGTCTTGCCGCAGCCCGACGGACCCATGATGGCCGTTATTCGCCTGTCGGGTATGTTCAGGTCGACGCCCTTCAGTATCATGTTGGAACCGAAGCTTGCCTTGAGCTTCCGGACTTCGAGTTTGGTCTGCGTAGCGGGGACAGCATCGGCCTGCTCCGACGTCTCCACGCTCGGCTGCGCAACATCGACCTCTTTGTGCGTTCCTATCTCCATTTCCATCTCTATATCTCCGCCCTGATTTCCGAGAACTTCCTGCCAATCACCAGCTTCACGAAGAGGTTCAGCGCGAGCATGAACACGACCAAGACCAGCGCGGCCCCCCATGCTTCCTGCTGCCAGATTTTGTAGGGGGACGTCGCGTAGGTGAAGATGAGGAGCGGCAGAGCCGCAGTCGGCTGGGATAGGCCAGTGAGGAAGAAGGAGCTTCCTAGCGCGGTGAGGAGCAGCGGCGCCGTTTCGCCCGTGGCCCTTGCCACCGCGAGCAGGATACCGGTAGCGAGGCCGTTCTTCCCCGTGCTGATCACGATTCTGATTACGGTTTTCCACCTCGAGATTCCCAACGCCATCGAGGCTTCCCTTAGCGTCGTTGGGACTATCTTGAGCGACTCCTCGGTAGTCCTCGCGACTATGGGAATCATGATTATTGCCAGAGCGAGCGCGCCTGCCAGAGCGGAGAAGGTGTGGGTGGTCAGCACCACCACGACATAGACGAAGATGCCAATCACGATGGACGGGAATTCAGCCAACACGTCGTTGGTGAAGCTCGAAATGAACGAGAGTCTCGACTCTGGCCATTCGGAGAAGAAGATTCCTGCCCCCACACCGACTGGCACTGAAATCAAGGTCGCTACGCCGACCATGATTGCGGAGCCTTCGACCGCTGGACCTATCCCACCCCCGGGGACGTTTGGTGGTTTGGGAAGCCCCGTGAGAAAAGACAGGTTCACCACCGAGGCGCCCTGCACGACCACGTCGGCCACAATCAGTACGAGCGGTACCAACGCGAGCACGACCGCGAGCCCCACGAGCACGTTCATCAGTCGGTCGAGCAGTCTCCTGTTCCGCGGCGTCGACATCGAGGCCAAGCTCTGCGTCATTGTCGAATCACCTAGACCCTGGTCCTGGTGCCTCGGGTAATCCTCCAGACCAAGAACCGCGCGAAGATGTTGATTGCCAGAGCCAGGAAGAAGAGAACGAGTCCTATCTCGATGAGTGCGGACAGGTACAACGGATAGCTCGCCTCGGTGAACTCGTTGGCAATCACCGCGGCCAGCGTGTATCCTCCTGAGAACAGCGACGCGCTGATTCGCGGCGCATTCCCTATCACCATCGTGACGGCCATGGTTTCTCCAACGGCGCGCCCAAGGCCGAGTATGGTGGCCCCGAATATCCCCGACCTGGCGTAGGGCAGGACCGCCCCACGAATCACTTCCCAATTCGTTGCGCCCAGCGAGTACATCGCTTCCCTCTGGCTGTTGGGAACTGCGTTCAGGATGTCTCTTGACACTGCGGAGACCGTCGGAATGATCATCGTTGCAAGAATCACTCCGGCGGTGAAGAAGTCAAGCCCGAAGGGAGTGCCAGCGAAGAGCGGGATGAACCCGAGGTTCGCGTGCAAGGGCGTCTCAATGTAGGTGACCAGCAGCGGCTTGAGGAAGAAGAGACCCCAGAACCCGTAGATGACGCTCGGGACTGCAGCCAGTAGCTCAACAAGGGTCCCGATTACGTACTTCATGGTCCTCCTCGACTTCGCCTTCTCCGAGAGGAAGATCGCAATGCCGAGGCTAATTGGCAGACCGAAAAGGAGCGCGAGAACCGAAGTGAAGACTGTACCGTAGATGAAGGGCAGCGCGCCGAAAATCTGGTGTACCGGGTCCCACACTCTTCCCACCAGGAAGGGCAGGCCGAATTGAAAAATCGACTGGGCCGAGCCGCGATACAGCTCGTAAGCGAGAGCTACGATCAGAGCCACTATCGCGAGGGCTGCCGCGCCCACAGTCCCCTTCAGCAGCGTATCTCCCTTGAGCTTGAAACCAGCACGGCTGCTCTGTGAGTCGCTCATGCCTGGCTGGCCCAATCACACGGCACAGGTGTCAGAAACAAAAGGAAGGACCCCCGCCGCTAGGGCTAGGGTCCAGTATAGATGGGTGTTCCGTTGAAGGTGACCGACCTTAGTGTAGTGTCGTCTAGCGCCACTACGTTTGCTGGAAGCGGCGGATAGCCCAAGGCCCCTCCGGCCGACTGCCCAGTGTTCACTATCCACCAGATGAAGTTCACTATGGCAGAACCCTTCTGCTGGTTGGTCTGTGATAGGTAGACTAGTGCGTAGGTGAACGTCGTTATTGGGTAGATGGTCGCGTCCTTGGTATCGTTGAAGATGTTGTCGATGATTGAGACAGAGGTCCACACGCCGTTGCCTGGCGGGAGTCCTGCGGTACCGCCCGCCTGGACTGCAGTCTGGATGTTGGTCAGGTTTGCCAAGACGTAGTTGCCCGCGCCATTCCTCACCGATCCGTAGTTGATGAGGGTCGGGTTCTGGATCTGGTATGCGATTTCGAGAGGCCCGATCGAGTATGGGGTATTCTCGATGCAGCCTGCGACGCCCGCGTTACCCTTGCACCCCAGCCCCACTGGCCAGTTCACTGCTGTACCTTTTCCAACCTGGGTCTTCCACGTTGCACTCGCGTCTGAGAGGTAGTCCGTGAACGCGAACATGGTCCCGCTGGAGTCAGACCTGTGGATTACAGTGATTGCATGGGCGGGGAGATTGGCCGTCGGGTTGAGGGCGACCAGCGCCGGGTCGTTCCACTGCGTAATGGTCCCGAGGAATATCTGAGCCAGTACTGCCCCGGTGAACTGGATACCGTTGCCTATGTTAGGGAGGTTGTAGGCTGGGATCACTGCACTGTCAGATATCGGAATCGTTAGCAGGGTGGTGCCGCTCGTGAGCGCACTATACTGCGCGGCGGTTAGAGGAGCGTCGCTCTCACCGAAGTCGACCGTGTTCGCAGTGACTTGGGAGATTCCCGCACCGCTGCCGACCGCTGCGTAGTTGACTTGGCCTCCAGTGACCGCCTGGTAAGCGAAGGTCCACTCCGACATGAGCGGCGCGACCAGCGTGCCGCCTGCTCCGTTGATGAGTACTGGGGGTGTAGTGGTGGTGGAAGTCACCTTCGTTGTGGTGCTAACGCTCGTGCTCGTGACTGTGGCTGTAGTTGCGGAAACGCTTGTGCTGGTGGCTATGCTCGTAGTCGTGCTTGTCGCTGTTGCTGTGGTCGTGCTGACAACCGTGGTCGTCTGCGCGGGCGTCGTCCCGAAGGCGAAGTAGGCGCCTGCCGCGACGATTACCGCAACGACAACAACCGCGACTGCAGCAATTGATGTGCTGACACCGTTTCTGTTCAGCTTCATATTCGGGCGGAGGTCTCCTTCTGGCCGATATGTATCTCATCGAAGGATTCTATTTAGACAATGGCGGCCTATAGAGAGAAAGTGTATAGAAGCGAGGTCGGTTTGGAAGATTTGCCTATGATGCTCGAAGAAATCTCCGTCCTCCACGTCCTCGCCGAAGGTGTTAGGATGCGGTATTGGAGCACCGTATATTGCGTCGAGCAAAACATATAGCGGGAATATATCACCCCCCATCCGATATGGAGTTCAGGAGGGTCCAGGTCACTGGAGGAAACAGCTTCGTCGTCTCTCTCCCCAAGACTTGGGTGAAGGACATCGGATTGAAGCCGAAGGACGCGGTAGCGGTCATCACGCAACCCGATTCCTCGCTGCTGATAGTCCCCCGGAGGGACATTCGGGAGGCGGCCAAGTCCGAAACGATAATCGAGGCATCGGCGAACACGGGAGAGGACACGCTCCTGCGGCAGTTCATCTCCTGCTATCTCGCTGGCTACGACATCATCAGAATCAGTGCGGGTAGGGCCGACCCGACACTTAGGAATGCGATCAAGGAGGGAATCAGGAGGAAGCTGGTCGGCGTCGAGATTATCGAAGAGTCGTCGGCGGGGATACTGACCCAGTGCCTTTCTGGATACGTGGACTTCCCCCTCAAGAAGGCACTCGAGCGGATGTCGATAATCGCCGGGGGCATGCTCACCGACGCCGTAGGAGTGCTCCATAGCAAGGAGGTCGAGCTGGGGCAGGAGGTGGTGCTGAGGGACGACGAGGTCGACAGGTTCTACCACTTCATACTCAGGCAGCTGAACATCGCCGTGAGGGACAGGTCTGTCATACAGGAGATAGGACTCAGCTCGCCCCGCGACTGCCTTGGCTACAGGCTCGCTGCAAAGAGCGCCGAGAGGGTGGCCGACCACGCGACCACGATAGCCATGCAGGCAGAGAGTCTCCAAGCGGTGCCTGAGGGCGCCTTCAAGAAGGTGCTCGAGATGACGGAAATCGCGAAGAAGGCCTTCGAGAGCTCGATTAGCGCGTTGCTGAGGCTGGACGCGAAGCAGGCAGAGGAAGTGATAGGGAAGGTGAAGGACGTGGTGCGCCTCGAGGACAGGCTCAGCGGCGAGGTTCTGGCTCCGAAGATGACGAGCGCTCAGGTGGCCTCGGTCAGGTTGATGCTAGAGAGCATCAGGCGGGTAGCCGAGTACGGTGCTGACATCTCGGAAATCGCGATCGACCTCACGGTGAAAGAGCCACAAGCATAAACCGGTTGGAGAGAACTTCACTCGAGCTCGGGAAGCTCGCACATTCTCTCCATCATCCGCTGCAGCGCGGACGTGCCTTCGTCGGTCAGGCAGAAGTACTCCACTATGGATTCGCCTCTCAGCTCGGACACCGAGTCCACTAGGTAGGTCCTCTGTAGGTTCTCGAGCAGGGCGCTGAAGTCGTCCTCCGGGAGTCCCAACTGCTTCCTCAGCACTCCCGGGCTGACCCCCTTCGAACCCGAGAGAACAAACAGGGCTTTGAAGGAGGACGCTCGCTGCCTAGCGTCTGATACGTCGTCGTATGGTTGGTAGCCAATGCTTCTTGTCGTTGTGGTTTGCATTCCTTTGTTCACGGGAGTGGTTGCCACCGCCTTTGGTTAAGTCGATTGTCGAATTAGGCTCAGGGTCCTGCCATTGAATATAGAAACGCAATACTTCCGCCGAAACCTCGCGATATTGAAACGCGGAGGCTGACGCCGACCTGCCGAGTGAATCCGCGCCCCCTCCTCCAAAATGAAATAGAACCGAGAACAAGAGGACCGGAGCATGGCCGCGCAGGAGCCACCACCGGAATCAAGGCTTAGGCCCCAGCTTCGGATGTTCGACGCGGTAGCGACGGGACTCGCCGCAATCCTGGGCGCTGGAATCTTCGCCGTGATTGCGCCCGCAGCCGCTATCGCGGGGCCGTCGCTGCTCGTTTCACTGGTGATAGCGGCCTTCGTCGCGTTCTGCAACGCGCTCTCCTCCGCACAGCTCGCTGTCGCGTTCCCGTTCACGGGCGGAACCTACGGCTTCGGGAGGAAGATGCTCGGTGACTGGTGGGGTTTCTCGGCCGGGTGGATGTTTCTGGCCGCCAACACCGTGGGGCCAGGCGTGATCTCTCTGGCTTTCGGAGCGTACCTCAGCGCCGCGGTTCCAGCGGTTCCTGCTCGAGTTGGCGCCATCGCCGCCGCCTTGGTGATGACTGCACTCAACGCGACCGGAATCAGAAGGTCAGTGAAGGTGACTGACGTCGTGGTCGTCCTCTCGATTCTGTCCCTGCTCGCCGTCGTGCTGATCGGAGTGGCCGGGACGACCGGGTCGAACTTCTCTCCGTTCGCCCCTTCAGGGGTCGGAGGCGTGCTTCGCGCCACAGGACTGCTGTTCTTTGCCTACACCGGATACAGCAGGATTGCCACCCTCGTGGAGGAGGTGCACGACCCGCCGAGGATTATTCCAAGGGCGACAGTGCTGGCCCTGGGAACTGCGACGCTCCTCTACCTGGCTGTGGGCGCCACCGCCCTCGGTGTCCTGGGGGCTGGCGGGGTCGCGAATTCCTCGTCGCCTCTGGAGGCGACGATGGTCGCAGTGGGAAGCGTCTTCGGGGCGGCGGTGGTCGCCGTCGGGGCGCTCCTCACGACGTTCAACGAGGGGCTCTCCGACCTCCTCGGCGTTTCGAGGGTGGCCTTCGCGATGGGGCGCCAGGGAGACCTTCCCACGGGCCTCGCGACCATGGGGCCGCAGAAGAACCCCTGGAGGAGCGTCATCGTCGTAGGGGCCGTGGCGATGCTGGTGGCGGCGTTCGCGCCCTTCGGGACCGCAGTCGCAGTATCAGCCTTCGGGACTCTGCTCTACTACTCTGTGACCAACCTGTCGGCCCTTCGGTTGAATCTGGAGCAGAGGAGATTCCCCATCGCCCTGGCGGTCGCTGGACTCATTGGCTGCCTCGGCCTTGCATTCTCGCTAGCTCCGCAGGACGTGGCCGTCGGGCTCGGCGTGCTCGCCGTTGGCTTGGTCTACAGGTGGCTCACGTTGGTCGCTCACAGAGCGTAGGCAGTTCGGCCTCCGACCTAGTGGATTCCGCCGTAGACCGACGGATACTCCTGAATCAGTGCCAGGTTCAGGTCGAGGACGTTCACGTATGGGTCCCCGAAGATTTTCGAGACCACGTCGGTCTTGCTGTCTACGAGCTGGTGCAGGGCGGCCGCCGAGATGTTGGTGGCTGCGCTGATGGTTGGGATCTGGGAGTAGGCGTCCTGGACCGTGATGTCCGGGTCGACCCCCGAGGCCGAATCGTTCCTCGGCTGGAAGAACATCGACCCGTTGAAGCTCTGCGCTATCAGCTCAGAGCCCGCGGGGCGGCCGTCGAAGTGGACGATCTCGCCGTTGGCCTGGTATGGCAGGACTGCCTGGGCTATCCCGGTGATCAGGAGTGGGAAGAAGAGGCCGCAGAGCAGGAGAGAGAGTAGCGCCATCCCGATTATGGGCCTCACGTTGTTTCGCTTGCTTGACTTCGAGTTGTCCAATCTCGATCACCTAGATGTGCCCCAGCGACAGCAGGATGTCGATGGCCTTGATTCCGATGAAGGGAGCCGCCACTCCCCCCACGCCGTAGATCATCACGTTGCGCAGGAATATCGACATGGTGTCGGCCGGTCGGAACGCCACGCCTCTCATCGCGAGCGGTATCAGGAGAGGTATGATGACTGCGTTGAAGATGAGCGCGGAGAGGACCGCGGTGTGCAGCCCCAGGTTGAGTATGTTGAGCCCCTGCAGGCTGGGCGCCGCGACGGTGAAGAGGACGGGCACGATGGCGAAATACTTCGCGACGTCGTTGGCTATGCTGAAGGCCGTGACCGCCCCGCGGGTCATCAGCAGTTGCTTGCCGAGCATCACGACGTCGATGACCTTGGCCGGATTGGATTCGAGGTCGACCATGTTCGCCGCCTCCTTCGCTGGTTCCGTCCCCGAGTTCATTGCCAGGCCGATGTCGGCCTTCGCGAGTGCGGGAGCGTCGTTCGTCCCGTCCCCGATCATGGCCACTATCCTCGCGTCTGCCTGCTCCCGCTGGACGATGTGGTACTTGTCCTCCGGTTTGGCTCTCGGGACGTACTCGTCGATACCGACTTCGGCCGCGATGCTTTTCGCGGTGAGAGGCTGGTCGCCCGTGATCATCACGGGCCTTATCCCCATCGCCTTAACTGCACCCACCCTCTCCTTGATGTCTGGCTTCAGAGAATCCTTCAGCCTGATTAGACCGAGGATGTCACCGTCGACCGCAAGTGCGAGCGGCGTGTCGCCCTGCGATGCGACCTCGTCTGCCGCGCTTTCGAAGTCCACGGGGTACGAACTCGCAAGTGCTTTGACGGCGTCGGGCGCCCCCTTCACCACCTCCGTCTCGCCTCCCGCCGAGCTGCCGGCGAGGGCGTCGAAGAGCTTCCTGCTCACCCTTTCCCGCTGCTCGATCTTGCTCCCTCCCTTCGGGAGTGCGAACCTCCCCACGGCCGCGAACCGCACGCTGCTCGTCCTTGTCGCAGCGGAGAATTCGGAGACCGATGCCAGGGAAAGCGAGTTGAGCTCTCGCGGTATGGTTCCTTCCTGGTAGGCCAGCCTCACGATGCTTCGGCCCTCCGGAGTGTCGTCGTACCAGGAAGACAGGAACGCCGCCTCACCGAGCTGCCGAGCGGAGTGGCCGTTCAGCGGAATGAACTCGGTGGCCTGCCTGTTGCCGACGGTTATGGTACCAGTCTTGTCGAGCAGGATTACGTCCGCGTCGCCTGCGGCCTCGATCGCTTTCCCCGACTTCGCGACTATCCTCTTCTTGTAGAGGCGTGACATGCCGGAGAGTCCTATCGAGGGAAGGAGGGCGCCGATGGTCGTGGGTAGGAGGCAGACGTAGAGCGCAATCATCACAGACAGGTCGCCTCCCAGGTTGAGCGACACGGAGACGCAGGCGAGTGCGAAGATGATTACTGTGAAGATCGCGGTCAGGCCGAGTATTACCATGGAGACCGCCTGCTCGTTGGGCGTCTTCGGCCGCTTCGCTGCCTCGACCATCCTGATCATCTTGTTGATGTACGAGTCCTCGGGGTCCACCGTGACCCTTGCCGTCATCGCGTCGGTGACCAGTGTGGAGCCTCCGATGAGAGTGTCGCCAGGGGCCTTCTTGACCGGAGCCGACTCACCGGTCACGAGCGATTCGTCGAGCATCCCGATTCCCTCCAGAACCTCGGAGTCTATCGGCACGAGGTCGCCTCTCTCCAGTCTAATCAGGTCACCCTTCCGCAGCGCGGAGGAAGGTGTGGGGATTACCTTCTCCGCCCACTGCTCGCGCACGAGCTTCTTGCTGACGACCTCGCTCTCAAGCCGCCTGAGGCTGCTGGCCGTGTTCCTCGCCTGCTGCTCGGCGAGCGCGTCTGACAGTGTGCTGAACCAGACCGTGATGAGAAGGATTCCGGCCACAGCGACGTAGAATCCCCTGTCGTTGACGCTCGAGAGCGGGACGAAGGCAGACGGGTCGAGGGCCATGGCCACCACTATGAAGAAGGTGAGCTCGACTATCAGCATGACAGGGTTGGCCACCAGCGAGACGGGGCTCAACCTGACTAGGGAGTCCTCCAGGACCCTTGCTGAGAAGAGAGAGAAACTCCGGCCGGCAAGCGGAGTTGCGTCTGCCCGGGAAGGTCCGTCAGCCAAGACTGTTCGCCTGTCCTTGGAAGTACTGCAGGATTGGCCCGAGGGCGAGGAATGGGAAGAAGGTGAGGACCACGAGAATCAGTATGCTCCCTATCAGCACGAGCGAGAAGACGACGCTGTCCGTCTTCAGCCCCACCTCTGGGCTCCGCTTCCGACCGAGCATCGAGCCGCCCAGGGCGAGCAGAATGCCGATGGGCGCGTAGCGTCCGAGGAAGATCACGACTGCCGTGGCCACGTTGAAGAAGGGAGTGTTCGCGGCAGCTCCGAAAAAGTCGGAGCCGTTGTTTGCAGCCGAACTCGTGAACTCGTACAAGACCTGGGTGAAACCGATGGAGTTCGCGGAGGCACCGATCTGGGCGGCGGCCCCAGACGCGTAGGCCAGGAAGGTCGGGATGAGTATGATGACTGGGTGCACGATGAACGCCAGGACGACGAGCTTGACGTCCCTCGCGGTAATCTTAATCCCGAGATACTCGGGAGTCCTGCCAGACATCAGTCCGACGACGAACACGGTAATGACGATGAACATGATCATGTACATCAGCCCGACGCCCTTGCCGCCGGGAGTCGCCTGAATCAGCATGCCCATGAAGGCGCCGATGATGGTTAGCGGGTGCATGGAAGCGAGGGAAGTGTTGACCGAGCCGGTGGTGACCGCCGTAGTGACGATGGTCCAGAACGCAGAGAAGAAACCGCCGAAGCGCGTCTCTATCCCTGGCCCGAGAGGGATGGTCGGAATGAAGGCGATTACGAGGTCAATCGCGAACAGGCCGTAGGCCGCGAACAGGACGGGTCTGTACTCGCGCTTCTTCCCGAGGAGTTCCCCGTATACGAAGATCAGGGCTGTCGGGAGGAGAAGCATCAGGAAGATCTGGATGACGTCGGTGATTGGATTCGGGTTCTGGAATGGGTAGGCGGAGTTGGCGCCGTAGTAGCCCCCGCCGTTTGTCCCGAGCTGCATGATGGAAACTAGCGAGGCGACTGGTCCTACGAGGAGCGACTGGGCCGCGCCCGTCACCGTTGTAACGGTCTGGTAGCCACTGATGGTCTGGGGAGTGCCCAAGGCGACAAGGACCAGGGCGGCGATCACGCAGAGGGGGATGAGCAGCCTCGTAAGAGCCCTGACGAAGTCGACGTAGAAGTTGCCCAGGTCCTTTGAGCCGACGATGAAGCACCGGACAAGAGCCACCCCCATGCATATCCCAGTGGCCGCCGAAGTGAACTGGAGGAACTGGATGGCAGTCATCTGACTGAGGTAGGAGAGGGTGGTCTCGCCGTTGTAGTGCTGGAGGTTCGTGTTGGTCGCGAACGAGACAACGGTGTTGAACGCAAGGTCCCAGCTCATGCCGGGGAACCCTTGGGGGTTGAGCGGAAGGGAGCCCTGAAAGAAAAGAATCAGGAAGGCGATGGCCATTTGGGCGATGTTCAGGACCAGTCCCGAGAAGAAGTACTCCTTCCACCCCATCACGTGGGATGGGTCGACGCCGGTCAGCCTGTAGATGGAACTCTCGATCGGGTTCAGGAAACGGTCAAGGCGGCTGGGGGCCCTAGTGAAGACCCTCGCGATGTAGGGTGCTAGCAGCTTCCCTGCAGCAAGGGCGCTGCCCAGAATGCCGATTACGAACAGAGACTGCTCGAATGTTATCACGATGGCACAACTCTATGGTTTCCATGGCCTTCCTCGATAATTCTCAACCAGAGCCAGCCCTAGCGACGTGGGGCTCGGCTCGTCTTGTCGGAGTCTCCGTTGTACCTGGGACCCTTGTGAGCGTGCAGCACGACTGAGGTGACCGTGCTCTTCACACCTCTGATCTTCATGATCCTGTTCTTCAGGACGTCCCGGAATTCGTCTATGTCCTCCGCTGAGACCAGGGAGACTATGTCGAATTCCCCGGTTACCTCGTACATCTCTTCCAGGTTAGGAAGCTCTTTGAGGGCGTTCACTACCTCGTCCATCAGAGGCGACTCTACGAATATGTCCACGAAGGCTAGAAGTCGAGGCAACCCAAAACATCTTGATTTGCGACCGCGTCGAAATCCATTATTTACGCTTAGCGCCAATCATCACGTCCTCGCGACCGCCCGACTTGGCATTTCCGTGTCACAACGTTAAATCGTTCAATCGAAGAAAGGGAAACGGCATTGGAGGAACCGCCCAGACAAAGGCCTAGACCCAGGATTGAATCACTCTCCGACCTCGTCTTTGGCCTCGCGCTCTCCATAGGCGCCATCGCCCTGGTGAGCAACCCTCCGGCCACCAGCGCAGGCCTCTACCGGGACATAGCAACCTTCACCTTCAACTTCGTCGTCCTGATTTCCACCTGGCTCCGCTACACTAGAATCATGTCTGTGCTCCCTCTCGAAACGAGGAGGACGATGCTCCTGAACACAGTCCTGCTCTTCACGGTCACGATGGAACCGTTTCTCTTCAACATCCTGAGGTCAGGCAACGGCGCCGCGCCAGTCTCCGTGCCGCTGTTCGAGGCTGCCTCTTCTCTCTACGGCATCGACCTTGGCGCCATGACTTGTATCATGGGGGTCTTCACCCTCGCCCTCGCGAGCGAGGAGAAACGGCTCGTGCCTCCAGAGATGACCAGGCAGCTCAGGTTCGAGTCGTCAGTCTGGCTCGCTTCAGCAGGCATCTTCCTTGTCTCCGCCCTGCCCTTCTTCGGCAGGACGTATGTCGGCGGGGTCGAAGTGACCGGATTCTCGCTGAGGGAGGCGCTCTGGGTGCTGGCGGTGCTCGTGGCGTGGGTCGGTATGGTCATCGGTCGGAGGGTCGAGGCCGACGAAAGTTGATGCTACCTTCGGCTCCCGGCGCCCCGCCGCCGGGTGCGCTGAGCCTGACGCAAGGGCGTCGCTAGGTACGCATCAATCCTCCTCTGAAGGTCTGTATTCACTTCCGCGATTGCGCGATTTGCGTCGATGGGAATCAGGCCGTACTTGTTCTCCATCCGCTTGAACTCCTTGGCCATCATCCGTTGATAGATGACGAAGGAAGAATAGAGCTCGTCCGAGAGGCCCAGGTCCGCCCCGGACTCGTAATAGTCGAGCGTCGCGTACTTCTGGAAGACGCGGTGGAACAGCTCCTCCGGCTCGACATCCAGATAGAAGACGAGGTCGGGCTTGATGGCAAAGCCGAAGAGGTCGTGGGACCACGTCCTGCTTATGTCGCGGACGGTCGACCTCGCCATGAGAGTGTAGATGTACCTGTCGGCCAGGACGACGTAGCCGGCCTCGAGGGCGGGGATGATCTTGTGCTCCAGCTGGTCTGCGAAGTCGGCAGCGTAGAAGAGGGCGAGGGTCTTCTTGCCGAGCGGGAGCTTCTGCTTGGCTTCCAGAATCCCCTTTCCTATCAGCTCCGACCTCTTGAGACCCGTGGTTGTGACGGCGTGGCCGTCCGACTCGAGCTTCGCTTTTATCAGGTCGACCTGGGTCGACCTCCCCGAACCATCCGGACCCTCTATCACTATCAGCTTGCCCTTGACCTCTCTCCCCTGAAGGTAAGAGACGCCCTCGCCGTAGAACTCGAGCGGCTTGCCGCCCCTCGTGTCTTCAACGCTCATCTGACACCAAGCTCCATGCCGGCCGTGGCTGCCGCCGCCCTCGGAAGGAGTTTCATGACCTTCCTGCGCATCGCAGTCTGCTGTGGCTCGATGTCGAGCGTCCCGTCTATCACCGTGAATCCCTCCTCGCGAGCCATCCCCTCGTACTGGTCGATTATCCTGCTCTGGAAAATCCTGTAGCTCTCATACTCGTCGTTGCTGAGGTTCAGGTCCATTCCTGACTCGTAGTACTTCAACTTCGGGCGCCCCGTGAGTATCCTTTTCATCGCAACCTCAACCGGGACCTGGAAGTAGAAGGCCAGGTCTGGCTTCGCCGCGAAGCTGTACATCTTCCTCACCCAGCGGGGGTTGCAGCCGCGGACGATGTCCCTGGCGTAGGCTGTGTAGACGTACCTGTCGGCGAGGACGAAGTAGCCGGCCCGGAGAAGCGGAAGGATCTTCCGCTCGTACCTGTCCGCAAAGTCTGTGGAGTGAAGCAGGCTGAAGGTGGTGGGCGTCAGCAGGGCCTTCTTTTTGCCCTTTGACGTGATCTCCTTCACCACCTCCGATGAGTTCCACTCGGTGCTGAAGACGAGCAGCCCAAGGTGGTGAAGCCACTGGTCGAGCAGGTGCATCTGGGTCGACTTGCCCGAGCCGTCGATGCCCTCGACCACGATGAGCTTCCCGGGCAGCTTCGTCCCGGCTTCCTCCCCTCGGTCGGGGGTCATCTGCGAACCACCTCGGAAACCTCCTGAGCGACACCCCTGCGAATCAGGACGGGCGTGACCCGGAGTTCCGTCGCATCCTCCACGTCCTTGACCGCTTGGTCCAGCAGAAGCTCCGGAAATTCCCTGTGCGGCGAGGCGATGACAAGCCTGAGCCTACGTCCCTTCAGGTGTGCTCTCGCGACCGAGTTTGTGAGCCTCAGCACCGACATCAGGCGTATGAAGGCAGCGAGAATGTCGATTGAGCCCTTGCTTTCGTCCTTCAGCATGTGGTAGTACTCGGAGTAGAACCAGTTGGCCGTCTTCGGCGCCTTGGCCTGCACCATGGCAAGCGAGAGTGCGAGCTGGTCGCTGTGGTCGAGATAGCTGTCCTCATTGAGTATCGCATAGAACAGGTTCTCGGCGCGCGTCGAGAAGTAGATGTCGAAGAAGGTCGCGGCGGCCTCATTGAGGATTCGTTTCTCCATGGACGTGAACACACTGATTGACGCGAGGTTGCTGGCAAATCCTAAGTTTCGTTGCTTCCGTCCGACCCAGTTGGAGAGAGACGCCTTGGCCTCGGCCTCTGTCAGCTCTCCCCTGAACCGAGGGGCCGGGCGCCGAAGGTACTCGGCGAGGACGCCGTCCCTCAGCCCGTGGGTGCTCACGATGACGCGGTCGAACCTGAGCCTCTCCATGAGCATAGATACAACCAGCGACCCGGCGGTCACGCTTTCGGCCCTGTCCCTGCCGAACGAAGGAATGTGCGCAATCTCCTTGGCGTCCATCGATCGCAGCTTCCTGTGAATTGAGACAACAGACTTCCTGTTGAGCTCGTAGTTGTGTAGTTTGTTGAGCGGATAGTCGCAGAGTTGCTGGTCGTGTCTGGCGAGGGCACGGATGGTCCCGCCGATGCCGATCAGAGCGACGCGGGAGTCGATGTCGAATTCGTTGCGCCCGGGGAGAATCTCTTCGATGAGTCTGCACATCCTTTCGTAGCCCTTCTTGTCGAACCTCTTTCCGCGCTTTCCGAACTCGTCGTTCAACCTCAGCGCACCAAGGGGCATCGAAAGGATCTTTCTGACTCTGAAGCCTCTTGCGAAAGCTAGCTCAAGCGAGCCCCCTCCCAGGTCGAAGACGACAGAGTCTGGGATTCTGGTGGCCATCGCAGCTCCG
>DASPPF010000021.1:0-8585 GCA_035625575.1 Nitrososphaerales archaeon
CCTGAGAGGGGGCACCTTCACCTACAGTCACTACCAGACCGTCCTCGTCAGGGCAGTCTGCGACGGGGTAGAGGGCTGGGGTGAGGCGATGACAAGGGCGGACCCCAGGGCGACGGCAATCCTCGTGAAGCAGATGTCTAAGCAGCTTATCAAGAAACCAATCTCCGGTCCCTCCGCGGCCTGGAGCACAATCTGGACAGACCTGAGGGTACGTGGTCACACTCGTGGCACCGATGTGGAAGCGCTCAGTGGGATTGAGATCGCACTCTTCGACTGCCACGCAAGGTTGGCGAGTAAACCGCTGAGCAAGGTACTTTCGCGGAGACCGGCGGAGAAGGTGGGCTGCTATGCAGGCTCGTTGTTCGAGTCCAGGGGACCCCTAGACGAGCAGGTGGAGGTGGTTAAGGAGTCGGGACTCGCCGGCGCCAAGGTCAAGATAGGCTTCGACCCGACCGAGGATGCGCGGATTCTCAAACGGGTTCGCGACCAGATGGGAAGGGGGATGCTCGTCGCGGATGCGAATGGCGCCTACGACCTCGGGGCCGCCAAGAAGGCCTGCGGGCTCTTCGCAGACCTCAATCTGGACTGGCTGGAGGAGCCTCTTCTTTCGGACGACTGGGAGGGGTACGAGAAGCTCAGGCTCCGGAACCCCGTCAAGCTCGGCGCGGGTGAGTCTTGGTTCGCAGGGGACTTCGATGAGACGACCAGCCGCAACCTGGTCCAGGTTCTAGAGCCGAGCGTGAGCCGGTGCGGGGGCATCGGGACCGAGCTTCTTGTCGGGAGGCTTGCGGCCCAGAAGAGGTTGGGGTTCTCTCCCATGACTGGCATGAACTCGGCCATATCGCTGGCCGCTTCGGTTCACGTCGCGTCGGCTGTCCCGTGTTTGGGAGTGGAATTCAATCCCTTCTCGAATCCGTTGCAGACAGAGCTCGCAACTGGGCTCCCGAAGCCGAAGTCCGGCACCATCGACGTCCCGAGGAAGCCTGGACTCGGACTGGAGGTCGACCTGAGGTTCGTGAGGCGCAACTCTGACTAGCAGGTTCAGAGGAAGCGCACAAGGTCGTCAACGTTGGAGATCGAGGCGATGGCGCCGGTACCGCGTATGTCCTTGTCCACGCCTGTCTTGACTAGGATAGCGTCAATCCCGGCCCGCACGGCTCCTTTGATGTCTGTGTCAATCTGGTCCCCGACCATGACTGCGTCCCTGGCGTGGCAGTCCGCGTCCCGCAGGGCGACCTTGAACATCAGGGTGGCCGGCTTGCCCACCTCGATCGACTTTTTGCTGGCGGCATACTCCAGGGCCCTCACTATCGGACCAGTGGCCATGGAGGGTCCATCGCGCGCCATATAGAGGGCGGAGATGTGCGTCGCTACTATCGGCGCGCCATTACGCGCCACCGTGGTGGCCTGGTTGAGCTTGTCATAGCTGAGATGCCTGTCGAGTCCTACGACGACGAAATCGGCCCTGTCTCCGTTCACCCTTCTGTGCCCGAGGCGCCTCATCTCCGTCTCGAGGCCCCGCTCTCCGACCAAGAAATAGGAGACTCTTCCGTACTTCGAACGGAGGTACTGAGCCGTGACGACGGAACTGGTGAGTATCTCGTCTCTCCTCACAGGAACGCCAGTCTCGACGAGGCGGGACCAGACAGTCTCCGTCGAATCGGTCGAGTTGTTGGTGAGCACCAACAGCTTCTTCTTGCGCTTCCTCAGTTCCTTGACTATCTTCGTTCCGCCGATCTTTATCCTCTTCTCCTTGCCCTTGTAGAAGACGCCATCGAGATCGAAAAGAAAGAGTTGCTTCGAGCTGAGGTCGAGACGCCTGCTCAATCGGAGATCACCAGCTCGCCTTCGCTGCTCAGAGAAACACGTTTTCCGTTCTTTAGGCTATTGTACATTGGCTGAGGGAACGAGGACGCCACGGGTATCGATCTGCCGTACACAATCTTCGCGAGAGTCGAACCTATGACTGCTGAGAGGTCTGTTGTTTCGGTCACCATGGCGGCGGGAACATTCCCCTGCCGAGCGGTTTCGAGGAACCAAGCGGAGGCAGTCGTGGAACCCTTCCCGAAGGGGTAGAAGAGGACCTTCCCCTTCACGTTCTCCCCCCGGACATCGCTGTGCACGTCCGTGACCTGACCCGAGGAGGGATCCACGCCGTGGGCGAAGGTGAACGCTCGTCTTGACACAAGAGCCTCTCCGGAGGCGTTGCCGGCGATGAGGGTGCGACCCTTGAAGGTCTGGCTCAACGCGTCACCTCCGCGAGTATCTTGTCTGTGGGAGCATAACGCATCTTCACCTCACCCTCGGAGGCCACGATCTCTGCCAGTTTGGCCGAGTTCGTCATGACGACGTTGAATCCGAGCCTCTTCAGCGGTGATATCTCTGCGTCTGTGCTGTGCGTGAGCCTAGCACCCGATGATTCGATCTCCTTTCTGATTCCCGACCTGTTGGCCATGTCGAAGGCCTGGGTCGAGGTATAGACGTACATCTTCACACCCTGAATCAGCTTCTTCCCGTCTAACTTCTTCGCGAGGAGTCCCAGCTCGGCGGTCGAGAGGTGCGGCACTCCGAAGGCTACCAAATCAGGACGCTCTGAAGTCTGGTTCAGCTCCGCCTCAACCGAATCGAGGTCGGACCTCTCGATTGCCATTGTCTCTATCGGCTCGCCGCCAGATGCGTCTTTCACTGTGGCAGTCCCTGGAGTTATGCCTGGGAGGTGAATCATGGTCGTGGGGCCGGCGGCCGCTGCGGCGGCGCCGAGGTGCTTCAGCTCGTCGCTGGTGATGCCCTCCGGCAGGCCGCTGAGCACTGGCACCTTTGCGCCCGAAGTCTTTCCGAGGAAGAAACCGATGCTTCGGTAGTCCAGGTCGCTGAGGGTCCCAGCGTCCGCCTTGAATGACACCCTAGCCTTCCTGTTCTCATCGAGCAACATCCCGAACCTCGGAGTGAGACCGGTGAGCGCGCACGCCAGGTCGAGTCCTGAGGTAATCTTGTTGGTGCGGCAGCCTATGAGGGAGTTCGCGAAGACGACCGAACTCGACTCGGCCCAAGCGACGGTCTCACCGGTCTTAGGGAAGTTGCACACCTGATACTGGACGCACGTCCAGCAGGGGATGCCACCGAGCTTCCCGTAGGCCCTGCACAGCCTGAACTGCTTCTCGGCGTACTCCTGTGGTATGCCGAAGCTCTTCCAGTTGTCGAGGTCGATGCTTGCCGGGTCCACGGTCGTCGGAACGGCGAACCTGCCGCCTGCCTTGGCGAACCTCTCCAGCATCTCGATTCCGGCTTCGTGAAGGCTGCTGTAATGGGCGAGAACGTGACCTGACTTTATCGGAACGAGCGAGTCAGCGGCCATGGCGTCGCCGACGTTCGTGAGTATCTCCATCGCGAGTTGTTTCGCTTCGCCCGCTTCTCCCCGCAGCATTTTTTCCTGACCGGAGTCGAGGTGCATCGGAGCGGCTTTCGGCCAGTCAATTCTTATTAAAGTCAGTCGGGAGTTGGAGAAGAGATGAACTTCTCCTACTTCCTGCCGACCCGCGTCGTCTTCGGCTTTGGCTCTCTCGCGGGCCTTGGCGCCGAGGTGAAGGCGCTGAAGGTGACGCAGGCCCTCATCGTGACCGACAAGGTGATGGTCAAGACCGGGACGGTGGAGAAGGTCGCTTCGGAGATGTCCGCTGTGTCCACTGAGGTGTTTGACGACGTCGAGGCCGAACCAAGGCTTGAGGTCGCAGACGCTGTGGCGCAGAAGGTGAGGGGAGGAAGATACGACCTCGTCGTCGGCGTGGGCGGGGGCAGTTCGATGGACATGGCGAAAGTGGCAGCGGCCTTTGCGACCAACCCGGGGCCAGCCAGAAACTACGTGGGCAACAACCTCTTCACGAACAGCCCTGTCCATTCGCTGATGATACCGACAACCGCGGGGACTGGCGCCGAGCTTACGGTGACCTCGATGGTGACCGTCGAAGGGCACAAGCAATGGATCAACAGCCCGCTCCTCCTTCCGACAGTCGCCGTTGTCGACCCGGATCTGACGATGACGATGCCTCTGACGGTCACGTCTGCGACCGGCATGGACGCGCTCTGCCACAACACGGAAGCCTACCTATCGGCGCTCGCGAGCCCAATAACGGATGCCGTCGCACTCGAAGGAATCAAGCTGATCGGCGCAAACCTGGAGCGGGCCTACGACAACGGGTCAGACCGCAAGGCCAGGGAGGCGATGAGCCTGGGCGCCCTGCTCGGAGGCATCGCGCTCCAGGCAAGGATGGTCTATGGTCATTCGGTCGGGTACACGATAGCCACGCGGTTCAGACTCCCCCACGGTGTCTCGTGCGGGCTCCCGCTGCCCTACATCATAGCCAACTACTCGGTTGCCTGCGGACCGAAGATGAAGAAGCTAGCCGAGGCCTTTGGGGCGAGCGCGACCAGTGACGACCCTGCCGCGCTGGGGCTGGCCGCGGCGCACAGGGCCGAGGAGATCGCCACCCATGTCAAGATCCCGCGCACCCTGAAGGAACTCGGAGTGAAGGAAGAAGACCTCCCTGCACTCGCGGCCGAATGCGTGAGGATGTACCCCAGACCCAACAGCCCTCTCGTTTTCGACGAGGGGAGCATGACTCGGCTCTATCAGGCGATGTGGGAAGGACGCCTGGAGTGACCTCCCCCACCAGCCCGTGAGCGCCCCAAGCCAACGGCTAGGGCAAGCGGTCTAGCCGTGCCGCCGGGAGACCAACTGGGCCGGCGGGGGGAGAACACACCCGAAGCGTTCTCCTGCCAGATGCGAGAGACGCGCAGTCGTTTATAATGACTGAAATGCGGAGACGCCCGAGCAGACTTGCGACTCACCAAACTGGACCTCAGGAAGGAGATGAGGGAGTATTATCGGCCACCCGCCGGCAAGGTCGCAGTGATTCGCGTCCCAAGAATGCGATTCGTGATGGTCGAGGGGAAGGGAGCTCCCGAAGGCCCATCCTTCCAGAAGGCAATCCAAACCCTCTACGGCCTAGCATTTACAATCAAGTTCAGCGCCAAGAAGACCCTCGGAATTGAATTCCCAGTGATGCCGTTGGAAGGTCTCTGGTGGACGAAGGGAGGCGGCTTCGACTCGGAGAAGAGGGAGGATTGGCTCTGGACTCTGATGATAATGCAGCCTAGGCTGGTCACGAAGGGAATGTTCGAGAGGGCGGAGGGGGAGCTGAGGGAGAAGAAGGGTCCGTCCGCGATTGCGCCCGCTAGCCTGGAGACATTCGATGAGGGGCTGTGCGTGCAGGCAATGCACGTGGGACCCTACTCGACCGAGGCCGAAACCATAACGAAGCTCGAGGCCTTCGCAAGGGAGAAGGGTTACAGGATGACCGGCAAGCACCACGAAATCTACCTGGGCGACCCGCGGCGGGCTGCACCGACGAGGCTGAGAACGGTGATTAGGCACCCGATAAGGAGGTCTGGCGTTTGATCTGTCCAAGCTGCGGAAGACAAGCTCCCGACGACGCGGCCTTCTGCCCGAGCTGCGGAAGAGACCTCAAGCTGGCAACGCCGAGCCAAGGTCTCATGCTTCTGACCGCCAACTACGCTCCCGGCTACAAGGTGGACAAGGTCCTCGGCCTCGTCTACGGAATCACGGTGAGGTCGCGCGGCTTCGGGGGCAACCGCCGGGCCGGCCTGCGCTCCCTCGGTGGAGGGGAAATCAACGAGTACACCGAGATGGCCCACCAGGCAAGACAGCAGGCCTTGGACAGGCTCGCCGAGCACGCCAAGAGCTTGGGCGCGAACGCGGTCATCAGTGTGATGTTCGACTCGACGGAAATCGGCCAGACCATGGACGAGATAATCGCCTTCGGCACGGCTGTTGTGGTCTCACCCGTGGGCGGGCCGCAGGAATTTGTGAAGCTGAGCTAAGAAAGCCAAATCACGCGGAGTCGGCTTGCGCCGGCAGCGCCAGCAGAGGGCGAGTCACGAAGCACGCGCCTGCCCCAGGGTATTGATTGGTGTGCCCGTCAGATTTATACTGCCCTCGAAAAGGGTGCTCCGATTCAAAAATGCAGATGTTCGTCGGGGGAGACTGGGTAGATTCTCACACTAAAGCTGCGTTCGATGTTACCAACCCAGCGACCGGTGAGCTTGTCGACTCGGTCCCCAAGGGAGACAGAGAGGACACTAGGCGAGCGATCGATACCGCGAAAGAGACATTCAGGAAATGGTCTGAGACGCCCGCTCTCGATCGGTCACGGGTGCTCCTCAAGATTGCGGATGTTGTCAGGGCGAATCTTGACGGACTCGCGATGTCTTTGACGATCGAGCAAGGGAAGCCTCTGGGGGAGGCGCGGGGCGAGATTGGTTCGTTCGCCAACAGTTGCGAGTACTACGCAGGTCTGATCGGGAGGGAGAGAGGAGCGCACACTCCCTTCTCCACCGGCGAGGGCTACTTCATAGTGACCAAGCGCCCAATCGGCGTCGTCGGAGCGATTCTTCCGTGGAACTTTCCCGTGTCTCTGATGGGTTGGAAGGTGGCACCCGGTCTGGCGGCGGGAAACACGTTCGTCGTGAAGCCAGCGAGTTCCACGCCTCTGACCGACCTGAAGGTGGCGGCGCTTGCGGTGAAGGCGGGACTGCCTCCGGGAGCCCTGAACGTCGTATCGGGACCGGGCGGGGTGGTCGGGGAGGAACTGCTCGACAACCCGAAGGTGTCCAAGATCGCGTTCACTGGCGAGACCGCCACAGGCCGCAGAATCATGGAAGGCTCTGCGAAGTACATCAAGAGACTGACGCTCGAGCTGGGAGGTTCGGACCCCATGATAGTCTGTGACGACGCGGACATCGACCTCGCAGTCGAGGGCGCCGCTTGGGGCAGGTACAGGAACGCGGGACAGTCCTGCACCGCCGTCAAGAGAGTCTTTCTCTTTAAGTCGATTGCGGACACGTTTACGAAGAAGCTCGTCGAGAAGGTGAAGACGATTCGCATCGGAAACGGGCTAGAGCAGGGCACGCACATGGGACCGATTCACAACCAACCCCAGAGGGAGAAGGTGGAGGAGATGGTGGAGAATGCGAAGGAGAGGGACGCCAAGGTCCTCGTCGGCGGGGAGAGGCCCAAGGAGAAGAACCTCCAGAGGGGACTCTTCTACGAGCCCACGCTGCTCAAGGACGTTGACTACGATGCGATGATGGCCAAGGAGGAGTGCTTCGGCCCCGCGCTGCCGCTCTTCGTGGTGAAGGACTTGGAGGAAGCGATAGAGCGGGCCAACGACACCATCTACGGGCTCGGGTCGTCGGTGTGGACCAAGGACATGGAGAGGGCATACCACGCGGCCGAGAAGATTGAGGCGGGAACAACGTGGGTCAACTCGCCCCCGATTGCGAGGGCCGAGGTCCCGTTTGGCGGCTTCAAGCAGAGCGGCTTCGGTCGGGAGCTGGGCGTCGAGGGGCTGGACCACTACTACGAGACGAAGAGCATCCAGGTTCTCGAGTACGGCAAGGGCAAGAAGTGGAAGTTCCCGATTTGACCCGCTTCTAAAGCTCTAAATAGACTCGGACATCGCGGACGAAAGAAAATGCCTCAGTACGCCAGGATCAAGCTCACCAGCACTAACCTCCCAGAGCTGGAGAAAGTGGCGAAGGACATCAGGGACATAGCCGAGAAGACGGGCGTCAAGGTGAAGGGCCCACAGCCCCTACCGACCAAGAAGTTGAAGATAACCACTCGAAAGGCGCCGACAGGCGAGGGGAGCCACACCTTCGACCACTGGCAGCTGAGGATTCACAAGCGGATTCTGGACGTCCAGCCCGACGACAGGACGATGAGGGCCATAACCAAGCTGAGGATACCCGACGACGTCAAGGTCGAGATGATACTTACAGCCTAGCCAGACTTTCTGACCCACTCGATCGTTCGCTTCAGGCCTTCTTCCAGGCTGAGTTCGTGTCTGTAGCCGAGCACCTTGGTAATTTTCTCAAGAGAGGGATAGCTAATCTGCGGCTCCTTCTCCTGCTCGCTTCTCGGAGGGACGGAACTGAGGTCGGAGCTCGAACCGGTGAGCCTCTTGATCGTCTCTGCGAGTTGCCTGATGGTGACCGCTCTCTCGCCGCCGAAGTTGAACGCGTTTCCGACCGCTCTTTCATCGTTCAGGATGGCTAGGGCCAGCTTCGCGTAGTTGACCGCGTGTGACGGCGAGGTGGTGTCCCTCCCGCCACCGAACAGAGCGATGGGCTCGTTCTTCAGGCAAGCCCTGATGAACCTGATTGTCGCCCTCGTGGGCTGGTCGAACTCTCCGAAGAGAAGCCAGCCGCGAGTGATTGAGACGGGGAGCCCCTTGGCCCTGTAGTAGCCCATCGCCAGGTTCTCGGAGATCACCTTGGAGAAGTCGTAGGGCACCCGGGGGTCGAAGGGGGAGTCCTCCTTCACTGGGTTCTTCTTGGGCGCGCCGAAGACGTTGGCTGAGGATGCCAGAACGAATCGTTTGACCTTCTTCCTCGTCGCCAGTTCCAGCATGTTGAGCGTTCCGAAGCAGTTCACCTCGAAGCAGAGCTTGGGGTTCTCGATGGTCTTCTTCAGCTCGGTGATGGCCGCTAGATGGACGACTGCGTCG
>DASPPF010000022.1:0-7126 GCA_035625575.1 Nitrososphaerales archaeon
CAGGAGGGCAGACGTGCGCGAGATAAGGAACTGGGGGTACTGTACCAGGGACGGCCGGCTCTCGTTCAGCTGGCAGCTGATAGCGCTCCCGGCGCGGCTGAGGGACTACGTGATCTGCCACGAGCTCGCCCATCTGTCGGAGCACAATCACTCTCAGGCCTTCAAGAGACGGCTCGCCTCCGTCCTGCCGGACTACGGGCAGCGGGAGAAGGAGCTAGGCCTTACGATTCCCCTGTGATAGTTAATAACAACCAATCACCAGATGGTGGTTCCGCGCATGGCGAAGTGGGAATGCTACAGATGCTCGTACGTGTTTGAGGGCGACCAGACGCCCGACGAGTGTCCCAACTGTCACTACTCCCTCACCTTCTGGCTCGAGCACGCCGAAGAGAAGGTGGTTACGGTGAGGAATTTCGTGAAGACCGACCCGCTGATAATCGACGCGGACGAGTCCGTGCTCGAGGCGGCGAAGGAAATGAAGGAAAGGGGAGTCGGGAACGTCCTGGTCTCGGTCAAGGGCGAGCTGAAGGGTATCGTCACCGAAAGGGACATCCTGAACAGGGTCGCCGCCGACAACCTGCTCCCATCGAGCATCCTGATCAGGAAGATCATGACTTCGCCGATGATTTCGGTGACCGCCGACACCCCCCTAGCCGAGGCTGTCAAGCTGATGGCGAAGCACAAGATCAGGACGCTGTTCGTCACCGACAACGGCAAGCCTTTCGGCATCCTCAACATGCGCTCGATAGTGGGCGACCAGTTCAAGGTGGCCCGCTCCATGGAATAAGTCAATACCTACAGTGGAAGGAGATTGAACGCAGTTGCCAAGAACCGTCCTCTTTGTGTGCATCGGCAACACATTCAGGAGTGTGCTCGCAGAAGAACTGTTCAATGCCAGGGCCCCTTCGGGCTGGTTGGCGGAGAGCGCGGGAGTCAGTCCGGAGCCGCGGATCGCCCCGCCAGTAGACTGGCTGCTCGCGGAGAAGGGAATCACGCTGCGGAAGAGGACTCCGAGGCTTGTCACCCAGCAGATGATTGCCAGGGCCAGCAGAGTGGTGACGTTCGGCTGTCTCGACCGCTGTCCGATTGGCGCGGTGGCCAAGTCGGAGGACTGGCCCATCCCTGGGTCTACCGACAAGACCAATGAGGAGCTGCGAGCCATAAGAGACGGTCTCTCCAGAAAGGTGGACGACCTCATCGCGAGGCTCGCGGGCTTCACCTCTTGACCCGCCCCGAATCGAAACGCGGAGGGAAGGGTTCGCCCAGGCCCAGCAGCGGAGCCTCCCTCATCGAAGGCGCGAGGAGGGTTCTGCTGAGGGCCGCGAACCGCGGCGAGACGGTCACATACGGGACTCTGATGAAGGCGTTCGGTCTGTCGAGAGGGAGGGCGCTGACGGGGATGATTTCAGCGGTGGACCAACGGGAATGTGCCTCCCACGCTCCGGGGTTCGCCGCGATAATAGTCCGAAAGGACACCGGCTATCCCGGCGGAGGATACTTCTGCGACGCGACCCTGCCACCCACGCTCAGGAGGCCACTTTCGCGGGCGAGTGACCCCAGACTGTCTCCCGCCGAGCGGAACTACATCAGGAAAAAACAAAGGGAAATCTGGGAGTGTTACGCTAGAACTCGGCCTTCACCGTGACGGCGAAGTCGTTCTTCGCGTGTCGGCGCGCTTCGGCTCGGCCGCCCTGGCGTCCAGGATTCTCCTGACCTCGTCGTCTTCGACCTGATTGAACTCGGAGTAGAACTGGCCGATGGCGAAGAACGGCTCGGGCGTCTCCAGACAGACCACCCTGTCGGCTTCCCCGGCGAGCCTCGCGACTGTTTCGGCGGGCCCAACTGGCACGGCGACAATCACCGACTTGGCTCCCTGCGTTCTCACCGACTTCAGCGCCGCGAGCACGGTGTTGCCCGTGGCAATCCCGTCATCAACAATGACAACCACCTTCCCCTTCAAGGACGGGAAAGGCCTGTCGCCCCTGAAGCGCCTCATCCTGTCCTTCACCTCTTCCCGCTGATTCGCGGCCTCCCTGTCTAGGTACTCTCGCCCGACATGGAGCATCTCGACGGCAGGCTCGTCCAAGATGACCTCGCCGGTCTGAGTTACTGCTCCGAGAGCGAACTCCGGCTCGCCGGGAGCCCCAATCTTCCTCGTGACTATCACGTCCAGCGCTGCGCCGAGCTCGCTGGCAACTTCGTTTCCCACCACGACGCCTCCCCTGGGAATCGCTAGCACCACGACCTCATCCCCATTCAATCCCTTCAGGGCCGCCGCGAGTGCCTTCCCCGCCTGCTCCCTGTCCCGAAATGGCAAGGCTGCTTTCCCGCCCGCGCAGGCAGCCGGCAGGCCCGCTTATTCTCGTTATTGGCAATTATGGACTCGCCTTAAGAAGTCAGCAGAGGCGCTTCGAAGCATGGCTGACTTGATGATACTCGTGTGGGAGCACAGGGAACCGCAGGGAGACCCGGATGTAGAGGTGAAGATACCCGCGAGCATGGCGAAGTGGATTCCTAAGATGATGAGATTCGTGCCGAAGAAGAGCAGGGAAGAGATGTGGGGAGGAGAGGTGGACTTCGACGCCATGTTCGCAGACATCGACCAGATGATCAAGGCTGCGACAGAGAGCGGCAGCCAGGAGCTGATGAGTGTCCGCGCGAAGGACACTCACGTCAAGGTTCTCATCCAAAGGTAGACGATTTCATTGCGAATCAGGATTGACTTCAGGCTCGTCCTAGCGGGCCTTCTAATCCTCCTGGTTGGGGTAGCCCTCTTCGCCGTATGGCTGGTCCTCGCGGTGGTTTCATTCTTCGCTTTCTTTGTCCCCCCACTGCATGGAATCTTCTACGTCGCCCTTGACCTACTGGCCGGGTCGCTCTTCATGATGGGGGCGGGTGTCATCGTCGCCCTGTCCGGCGCCAGGGGCTGGTGGGGCGCGGGCTGGTCCCACGGGCCCAGCGAAGAGGCCTCAAGGGACAGGCTGAAGGCTTCACAGCGCGTGGGCGAACTCATCGGCGTGGTAATCTCTCTGCTCGTGCTCGACTACTTCTACCAGAGTCAAGTAATGGCGACGGGCTTCTTCACTTCGGCCTTCGGGCAGACCGAGCAGCTTGCCTTCTACGGCCCCATTATCCTCGGGATTGCAATCAGCCTTGTCAGGGGAGTCTACGGAAGGAAGCATGCGGTGAGGCCGCTGCAATCGCTCCAGGGCGCCGCGATCGCGGTGGCATCGGCGTGGCTGCTCTACAAGTTCCCATTCGAATTCAACCACCTGACGGCCTTGCTGCCCCACTTCCTTCAAGTTCCATTCTGGTGGGTTTCTAACCCCGTAGGACAGCTTCTCTTTGTCCTGGGCATCATCGGAGGGCTCGTGAGCATGGCCGCTCACGCGGCGATGTATGCCACTTCGAGATAGAACCGCCCACGGGAATGCCTGCATCAAAACCGTTAAAGCGAGAACCCGGCGACGGGCAAAATCGACTTGAGCGAGATTACCGCCCAGAAGGGAGACACAGTCTCGGTTCACTACGTCGGCAAGTTCCCCGGAGGCAAGGTGTTCGACACGAGCATGAGGTCGGAGGCGGAGAAGGCTGGCCTCTTCAACCCAGCGAGGGACTACAAGCCGCTGCAGGTGATACTGGGCGCGCACCAAGTGATCAGCGGCTTCGAGGAAGCGCTGATGGGGATGAAGGTCAACGAGACAAAGGAGGTTACTCTGCCCCCGGAGAAGGCGTACGGAAGGTCGGGCGGGCATCCGATGGCCGGAAAGACACTCCAGTTCAAGCTCCTCGTGACGAACATAAAGAAACCGTAGAAGGACCAGCGCTCGCTTCCGGATTCGCCCTTGGCCCGCCGGGCGTGCGATACCGAGTCGAAGCGTGAATCGCTATTCATCGACGCTCAGTAGAGCGTATAAGCTGGCAGGAATCGGATGCCAAAATTCGTGGAACTTGACCTGGGCTGAGATTCAGAAGAAGCTGTCTTCCCGTTTCAACCGGCACGCCGAAATTCGGGCCGGGTGGTACCTACTGTTGCCTCTCGCCTACTGCATGTGCCTCGTTCTCTTCTACCTGGTGTACGGGAGGCTCCTGCAATTCCTGCCCTTGGTCTTCTTCCTCGTAGCTATTCCTGTCGTCGCGCTGCTGGGGCCCTCTCGGAACCTGCTCAAGTACTGGACTCCGCTTTTGTTGATCCTCCTCTCCTACGAAGCCCTGGCTGGGACCGTCGGGGCGGCAGCAGCTGCAGACGGGGTAAAGTCTCTCTACGCTCTCGACACGTCCATCTGGAGGTTCAACTTTACGGGTTGGTTACAGGCAACCTTTAGTTCGCCTTCGCTCACCACGCTCGCCACACTGCTGTACGCGGTGCACATGCCGCTCGTGGCGTTCACGGCGGCCACGGTCTGGTTCCTGCGCAAGGACTACTTCGGCAAGTACGTCACCGCGATGGCGCTCACCTCCTATTCCGCTCTCGCAACCTTCATCATCTTCCCCACGTCTCCGCCGTGGTACGCGGGCGCGGCCGCTAACCTGCTTCAGGGAACAAGTGCGTCCACGGTTTCCACCTCGTTCGCGTGGCTGACGAATCTCGTGGAGTCGGACACGTTCGCCGCCTTCCCAAGCCTGCACGGAGCCTACGCCATCATATTCTGCTACTTCATGCTGAAGCTGGACAGGAGGCTCGGCTTCGTGGCCATACCAGTCACGTTCGGCATCCTCTTCTCCACCATCTACCTCGGTCAGCACTACCTCATCGACCTCATCGGAGGGGCCCTCTACGCCCTTGTCCCCTGCATGATATCGGAACGCTTCCAGATTTTCAACGTGAAGTAGAACCAGACCCAACGAGATCCCCCAGAAGCTATAACCCGCCGTCCAGACCCCTTCCACGATGCCCTCCATGATACCGATGCTGGCCCTTGGTGCGAAGGCGCCGCCCTTCGACCTGCCGGGAGTCGGCGGCAAGCGCTACTCGCTCGACTCGTTCAAGGACAAGCCGGTCTTGGTCGTGGTTTTCTCCTGCAATCATTGCCCGTATGTTGTCGCCTACGAGGACCGTATGGTCTCGATCCAGAGGGACTACGCGGCCAAGGGCGTCCAGCTCGTGGCGATTAACTCCAACGACGAGAAGGAATACCCGGAGGACAGCTTCCCCCAGATGGTCAAGCGCGCCAAAGAGAAGGGTTTCAACTTTCCATACCTGAGGGACCAAACCCAAGACGTGGTGACGGCTTACGGCGCGGTCTGCACGCCCCACGTCTTCGCCTTCGACAAGGCCCGGGTCCTCAGATACAGAGGGCGGATAGACGACTCGAAGGACCCTTCCAAGGTCTCGAGCCCGGACCTGAGGAACGCCCTCGACGACCTGACCGGTGGAAGAGAGGTGCGTGTCCCGGACACGAAACCCTTCGGCTGCAGCATCAAGTGGTACTCGTTGAAGCCCTGAGGAAGTTCGAGAGTCCTTGGCAGTCGGAAGGTTCCAGGTCATGGCCTTGATGCAGGCGGCACGGGCCTATGCACTCGGCCTACCGCTCGAATCTGCCTACTCCTGGGGCCTCAACAGGGCGATTTTCATCGCAGCCGCAAAGAGGGGCTTCAAGGGCGGTGGGGGCGGCGGGATGGGGGAAGGAAAGCGCGGCAAGACCTCCAGGGCCTCGGCAGTCTACTACCTGGGCGATGACATGGCATACAAGACTCTGAAGGGTGGCGTCCTCCGGTTCACCATAGGAGGGGAGATGCAGACGAAGGAGGACTTCGACAGGCAGGTCAAGTCGAGATTCGGAAAGGCCTTCGGTTCGGCTTGGAAGGAGGCGCTCTCCTACGTCAAGAGTTTCGATAAGGACACCCTTCTGTCTGCTAACGGTTTCTTCACCGAAGTCTACAAGCGACGGCGGGACGAGCTAGCGGAGAAGTGGACCGAAGCCAGCGAAGCTTCGGAATGACGGCAACGCGGGCTCGCGCTTATAACAAAGAATCTGCCACGCCGAGTCTGTGAACACGCAACAGCTCTCCGAGGTCAGGGCCAGCATACCCTCGCTGTCCTCGATGACCTACCTCGACAGCGCTGGCGCCGGTCTCCCGCCCCTCTCCGTCACCAACGCGATGGCACGCTTCATCGATGACTGGTCGAAGCATGGCGAGCACTGGGAAGAATGGCTGACGCACGTCGTGGAGCTCAGAAGGCTCTACGGTCAGCTCGTGGGCGGACGGACCGAGGAAGTCGGGGTCGTTCCCAGCGTCAGCGTCGGCCTGGCCGGGGTCGCCTCCTGCCTCGACCCGAAGAGAAAGAAGGTGGTGACCAGCGAGCTGAACTTCCCGACCAACGTAGTCCTCTGGCAGCGGATGAGGGAGAAGGGTTTGATCAAGAAGGTGGAGCTGCTTCGTCAGAGAGACGGGAAGGTGCCCATCGAGGCGTGGGAGAAGGCGATAGACGACGACACGGCGGCGGTGGCCGTCGACTACGTGTCGTGGTTCAGCGGCTACAGGGAGCACGTGCGCGAGATTTCCGAAATCGCGCGGAAACGCGGCGCTCTAGTGATTGTGGACGGTTTTCACGCGACGGGCGTCTTCCCAATCGACGTGAGAAAGGACGGCATCGACGTGTTCGTGGGCGGCTTCTACAAGTGGCTCTGCGGGCCGCACGGCGCCGCCTGCGTCTACGTGGACGGGGAAGCGCTCCGCAGACTCGAACCGGGATACACTGGCTGGCACGGAATCAACGACAACGTGATCGAGAGGCTCCAGCAAGGGAGGGACGTCTTCGACCTTCCCTTCCCCCTCACTACCGCCCCGCCGGCGAAAACCGCTGCCAGATTCGAGTGGGGCACCTGGGCCGTCGTTGTGGTCGACGGCGCCATCGAGGCCGTGAAGTTCGCGCTGCAGACCGACCCGGCCGCGAGGTGGGACGTCATCCTCAAGGTAAAGGGCGAACTGGTCGAGGGCCTGGAGAACCTCGGCTTCAAGGTCCTCGCCGCGTCCTCCAAGGGGACGGAAGGAAGCGGCATAGTAACCTTCGGCACCGAAAATCACACACGGCTGGTGAAGGAGCTCGCCGAGAAGAGGATTGTTGTTTCAGGGAGGTTCAACCACGTTCGAGTCTCTCCGCACTTCTACAACACGAGGGAGG
>DASPPF010000023.1:0-6168 GCA_035625575.1 Nitrososphaerales archaeon
ATCGTTTCCTGAGCGAACTCTACAGGGTGGTGTCCCAGAAGAGGGAGCCGTACCTCGTAGTCCTCGAGGAGGCCGACAGGTTCGTTCCCCAACAGGGAGAGAGGCTCTCAATCTTCAACGAGATAGCCCGACGGGGGAGGAAGAGGGGGATCGGCCTCATGGTCTGCTCCCAGAGGCCTTCTCTCGTCGACAAGAACATCCTCAGCCAGTGCGGGAACCAGCTGATCGGAAGGCTGATCATCCAGAACGACCTGAAGTCCGTCTCGCAGTTCTTCTCGGGAAGGGGACTGCCCAGGCAGCTCACCTCGCTCAGGCCCGGCCAGTTCTACGCAATGGGAGGACTGTCGCCGGAACCGGTACGAGTGAGCATTCGGCAGCGAGAGACCAGGCACGGTGGCATGACGCCCGTGGTCGCATCGAGGGTGATCAGGCCGTTCATGGGCACGCTCTCGACTCGCGTAGGATTACCTCCGCGGAGCGACGCCGAAGGAAGCCGAACGGCCGAGATTCATGGGAAGGCATCGCTCGGCACCAAGATCTTGTCATTTCCGACGCTAATCAAGGAAGAGGACGTACCTGCCATAGTCAAGAGGAGGAAGAGCCTGAAGTTCTTTGGCAGAGAGGAGACGGTAGCTTCGGTCCAGCTCATCTTCCGGCCAGTAGCCGAGGTCGGAGTGCGACTAAGGAGGGGAGTCCTGAAGAGGAGATTCGAGACATCCTACTTCCACGTCGACGGCCTCTCCGGGAAACTGGTCGAGCTCGACGGGCGACTCCGCGTTCGCGAAGGGTTCGAAAGGCTCTTGGGGCTGAAGGCAATTCAGGTTGAGGTCCTGCGCGAGATCAGACCCGACTACGAATTGAGCGTCCTGGACCTGGCCAGCAAGCTGCAGGAGCCAAAGGCAGCCATGGGCAAGATAGTCTCTCTTCTCCAGAGCAGGAGGCTCGTTCGAGTTGTCGAGTACGGTAGGAAGCGGCTCGTGAGGCGCACCGTGGACATCCCAGAGGTGAAGCTCCGCGACACGCCACTCGAGCTGGACCTTGTCGAGAAGGGAAAAGGCACCGTCGAGGCGACGCGGTTGAGGGAGGACGAGCTAAGGGAGATCGTCAGGGGCGTCTGGGACGGAGCAGACCTGGACTCGTTTGCCACATTCCACTATCCAGTCTACAAGGTCGAGATGATGCTGAAGAGGAAGAAGCGCTTCCTCCTCTTGGATGGGAGAACAGCAAGAGAGCTGGTCCTCTGAGTTCGGGAATCCTTCAGCGTCGAGGTCGCTTCTCGCGTCAGCCCGACTGGAAGACCACGCGCTTGATTTGCTCCGCCATCCTGACGGGGTCGCTGTTCTGCCAGACGTTCCTTCCGACGGCCACGCCCGTGGCACCTGCTTGAATCACGCCCTTCACTTGCTCCAGGAACGCGTCGTCCGTTGGCGCCTTCGGCCCGCCGGACATGAAGACGTGGACTCCTGCCGCCGACTTGACCGCCCAGGAGAAGCTGGCGCTGTCACCGCTGTACTTTATCTTGACCGCATCCGCGCCGAGTTCCAATCCAGTTCTCGCAGCGTACGCGACGATTTCCTTCGAAGTGTCGTTCTGCACGCTTGCTCCCCGGGGGTAGATCCAGGCTATTGCGGCGATGCCGCGCCTGTGGGCTTCTTCCTCCACACGCCCGAACTCGGCGAGCATGGCCGACTCGTACTCGCTTCCAAGATAGATTGTGTAGCCGACGCCCTTCGCCCCAAGTGCCGTGGCCTGCTCGACAGAGCAGACCTGCCTGGACACCGGCTCTCCCCTAACGAGACTGGTCTTGCCGTTTACCTTCACTATCAGCGGGACCTTGCCGTTGTAGAACCTCTCCGCCACACCTTTCTGAAAGACGACGCCGTTGAACCCCCCCTTGACAGCGACATCCATTATGAAGCCGGGGTCGACGTTCCTGTCGTCGAAGTCTGTCGAGGGGCCGTGCTCCAGTCCCTGGTCGTAGGCAAGCAGCATGCTCCTGCCGTTGCGAAGGAACGGGTCCATCCTATCTCCTCTCATACGGACGCGATTTCGCCGCTCGGTATTTAACGGTGACACGCGAACGGCGGCATCACGTCTAAAAGCTGGGCGGGCCAGCGCCGGGCTCAGAAGCAATGAAGCTGGAGGAATTCCTGAGGGCCAACACCACGAAGGATGTCTCCAAGCTGATGATGGCGATCGCGGAATCGAGCATCAAGGTCTGGGAGGCGATACCAACGAGCACGGGCCTGCTGTCGTCGGTGAACCCCTCTGGAGAGGAACAGAAAGCCATAGACCTCTTCTCCAACGAAGTCTTCACAAAGGCTCTGCTTGCCACCGGGACCGTAAGGCAGGTAGCCTCGGAGGAGATGGCCCAACCCGCCGAGGGACGCGGCAGTGTTTGCGTTGCAATGGACCCTCTCGACGGCAGCTCGAACGTGGGCACAGGCAACCCGGTGGGCAGCATCTTCGGATTCTACTCCGAGCCGCTCCCAGCTCCGGGGAGGGCACTCCTGGGCGCCCTCTTCGTCACCTACGGCAGCATGACCACGATAACCCTCTCCCTGGGCACCGACGTGCACAGATTCGTCGCCGTGCGGCGCGGGTCACGGTTCGAATTCGAGCTGCTCGAGACGGGAATTCGGATTCCGATTGAACCTGAGGTCTACGGCTTCGGCGGGTCAAGGAAGGACTGGATTGAACCCGTGCAGAAGTTCGTCGGCTCCCTCGAGGACCGAGGCCTCAAGCTCCGATACTGCGGGACCTTCGTCGGCGACTACAACCAGGTTCTCTCCAGAGGCGGCATCTTCGCGTATCCCGCCCTGAGGAGCAAGCCCAACGGGAAGCTTAGGGTACTCTACGAGACAGCACCCATGGCATTCATCACCGAGCAGGCGGGCGGCTACTCTACGGACGGGACCAGGAGCATTCTAGAGCTGAGTCCGAAGTCTCTCCCCGAGACCTCTCCGGCCTACCTCGGAACGGGCTCCCTAGCCAGGGAGGTCGAGGAGCTGATTTCGCAGAGCGGAAGTTCCTAGGGCCAGATGCCCAGGGTTCTGATTGCGTCCGCGACCCTTCCGACGCCGACCATGAGCGCGGCGGTTCTCATCGACGTGCCGTGCTTGTCCGACGTCTGCAGGACGTCCCTGAAAGCGCCAGTTATCTTCGCTTCCAGCTTCGAGTTGACCTCGTCTTCCGGCCAGCGCATCCTCCCGAGGTTCTGGACCCACTCGAGGTAGCTGACAATCACTCCTCCGGAGTTCGCGAGCACGTCTGGTATCAGGAAGACCTTGTTCCTATCGAGCACCTTGTCGGCCTCGGGCGTGGTGGGGCCGTTGGCACACTCCACCACCATGGTGGCCTTGATTCCCTTGGCAACGTCGGGGGTAATCATGTTCTCGAGGGCCGCCGGGCAGAGTATGTCCACGTCGGCCTGCAGCACCTCGGTGTCAGAGACATCCTCCGTGCCAGGCATTCCGACGACAGACCCGGTCTTCTCCTTGTGCGCGATCAGCTTTGTTGCGTCGATTCCCTTCTTGCCGATGACGCCTCCTTTCGAGTCGCTCGCCGCAATTAGAGTCGAGCCGTAGCCTTGCAGAATCTCAGCGTAGTTCGCGCCCGCATTTCCGAAGCCCTCGACCGCAAAGGTCTGAGTCTTCAGCGACTTTTTCTTGGCCTTTGCAGCCTCCACCGTGCAGAAGACTGCGCCCCTTCCCGTGGCCTTGTCTCTTCCGAGGGAGCCGCCCAATGGAACCGGCTTGCCCGTCACCACTTCTGGGACCATGTATCCCTTCAGGGCGCTGTACGTATCGACTATCCAGGCCATGACCTGCGAGTTCGTGTAGACATCGGGCGCTGGGATGTCCCTGTACGGGCCGATGAAGTCTGAGATCGCTGCGGCGTACCGCCTGGTCATCCTCTCCAGCTCGGGCGACGACATGTGCTTCGGGTCGCAGACGACTCCTCCCTTTGCCCCGCCGAACGGTATGTCGGCGATGCTGCACTTCCAAGTCATCCAGCAGGCTAGGGCTCTGACCTCGTCAAGCGTAACGTTCCAGTGGTACCTGATGCCGCCTTTGCACGGCCCCCGGACATCGCTGTACTGGACCCGGTATCCGGTGAAGACCTTGGTCTTGCCGTCGTCCATCCTCACGGGCAGCGAGACTGCTATCTCGCGCTTCGGGTATGACAGCATCTGGTGAATTCCGTCTTCCAGCTTCAGGTGCTCGGCGGCAATCCTCAGTTGCTCTCTTGCGTTATCGAACGGATTAGGTTTCGCGGAGGACATCGGGACCGCGCCGATTTTTCATTTATTTAAGGCTCGCCGAGGTTCTCAACAGAGGGGAAGGGAAAGCTCGCGAATCTTTGCGGTCCAATCGCGCGCCGAAACGACGCTGCTGGCCACGAGGACTCCCTCCACGCCAAGCTCGACCGCCCTCTTCACATCCGTGCCGTCCACGATCCCTGCGCCGCAGAGCACGCTGCCCCGGTACCCAGACCTCCTGGCTTCACGAACGCTCCTCTCGACCAGGCCCGGCTTCGCCTTCGAGACGGCCACCCCAGAGCCGATGAGTTCCGGAGGCTCGACGGCAAGGTACTCCGTCCCGAGCGAGGCGTAGGACGCCACCTCCCTTGAGTCACGCGCACACAGGCACGTCCTCAACCCGAGCTCCCTGGTCCTCTTCGCGAGCCTCGGCAGGACCCTTGGCTGCAGTCTGGCCTCGCTGTGGTTGAGTATGGTGCCAGATGCGCCCGCCGCCTTGATTGCTTCCGGCAGCACGGCGCCCGTAGTCTTCTCGCCCACGTCGTCTCCCACCGACTGGCCAAAGACTTCTATGCTGACCCTCGAGGCGACGAGCCCGAGCACGGGGGTCGGCGGCGCCACTATGATCTCGACCTTCACCTCTCTCGCGACCTTCTCGGCCGAGCGCGCCAGCTTCACCGCGCCCTCGCCTTCTACCGAGGCGTAGTTCTTGAAATTCAGGATGAGGGTCCTCAAACTGACATCGCGCAGACGGCGATACGTCTCTTAAAGAATAGCCTACGGCTGAGGGGGGACCTTCGTCCGCCGCACCCGCCGACTAGAGTCCTTCTTCGTCAGAGTCTTCTTCCCAGCCGTCCTCGTCGAGATCTTCGTCGAGGTCGTCGTCGAGTTCCTGGTCTTCTTCGGACAATCTGAACGGCCAGCGCGATTTCAATTAGACTATTAAACGTCGCGGTAGAAACAATGTTGCAGTCTTGGCCCTCCGGTTGAAGTTCACAAAGGCCTCGGTGATCGACGCTTCCAACGTCGTGGCGCGAGGGGGCCTGGTCGTCTACCCAACGGACACGGTCTACGGACTCGGATGCGACCCGAAGAATGAAGATGCTGTAGAGAGGTTGTTCGCGGCGAAGCGGCGGGAAGCAAAACCGATTCCCCTGCTGTGCGACAGTCTCGAAAGCGCGTCGAAGTTGGTCGTCGTTTCTCCGCTCGCGTCGGAGCTGGCAAAGCGGTTCTGGCCAGGAGCCTTGACAATCGTCGCCCCACTTTCGGCGAGGCTGCCGTTCTTGGTCCACCAAGGGACTGGAACTTTGGGGGTTAGGGTGCCTGGATCGGCGCTCTGCAGGGAGTTCGTGGCAAGGTGCGGCGGTGTCCTGACAGGCACCAGCGCCAATGTCTCGGGACACGGCCCGTGCAGGACGGCCGCGGAAGCAGAACGAGAGCTGGGTCGGACCGTGGATCTGATTCTGGACGGCGGCAGGTTGGCGAAGGCCGAGTCCACGGTTGTGAGAGTCACCGGGGGCAGAATCGAGGTTTTAAGGCAGGGAGCCATCGGGGTGACGGAGAAAGGCGACCGCCGATGAACCTCGTGATAACTTCAGCGAAGGGCCTTGAGGCCAAAGCCTCTGCCGAATTCAAGGAGATTGCCCTTCTGTCCGGCACGAGGAAGGTCTCGATGGAGCGGTCTGCCTACGACGGGGTGGTTGAGGTGGAGGCGGAGAACCCGAAGGCGCTCGTCACCTTCCTGGCCGATTTCGTGAGGTCGGAGCCATTCAAGGTCCGCTACATCATGCGGGTGATACCCGTGGACAAGGTTGTGGACACCAAGATGGAGGCCATCACCAAGGCCGTCAAGGAGCTTTCGAGCCACATCGAGCAGGGCGAGACGTTCAGAATCACGATAGAGGCCC
>DASPPF010000024.1:0-6207 GCA_035625575.1 Nitrososphaerales archaeon
CAAGGTCAAAAACTTCGACCTGAAGTCCGTGCGCGCATGCATCTCGGGCGGCGCACCTCTCCCCTCGGCGGTCCGAAGGAGGTTCATCGAGCTGACCGGCGGGAATCTGGTGGAGGGCTACGGCCTCACCGAGGCCAGCCCGGTCACCCACGTCAACCCGATTCAGGGCGGAGTCGTGAAGGACGGCTCGGTAGGCCTCCCCTATCCCCACACCGACGCAGCCATAGTCGACCTCGACGACCCAAGCAAGTTTCTTGGCGTGGGCGAAATCGGCGAGATTGCGATAAAGGGGCCGCAGGTCATGAAGGGCTACTGGAACAGGCCTGACGAGACCAACCTGGTGCTCAGGGACGGCTGGCTTCTCACGGGCGACATCGGGAAGATGGACGAAGACGGCTACTTCTACGTCGTGGACAGGAAGAAGGACATGATAGACGTGGGCGGCCTGAAGGTCTACCCCAGGGAGGTCGAGGAGGTGCTCTACGAGCACCCGGCGGTCAAGGAGGCTGCGGCCATCGGAATGCCGGACAGCTTCAGGGGCGAAGTCGTGCGAGCCTTCGTCGTGCCGAAAGAATCGGCCGGCAAGGTGACTGAGAAGGAGATCATCGACTTCTGCTCCGAGAGAATATCCAAGTACAAAGTCCCCAAGCAAGTCGAGTTCGTCCCCGAACTCCCGAAGACCCTGGTGGGGAAGGTCTTGCGGCGGAAGCTGAGAGAGTCTACCGCTCCACAATCATAGCGACCGCATTGCCCCCGCCGAGGCAGAGCGTCGCGAGCCCTCTCGATTTCCCGCTCCTCCTCAACTGGAAGAGCAGTGTGGTGAGGACCCTGGCGCCGCTGCAGCCTATGGGGTGGCCCAGGGCCACCGCCCCGCCGTTGACATTGAACCTACCCGCGTCCACGCCCAGGGCACGCCTCACGGCAATCGAGGCAGTGGAATAGGCCTCGTTGTGCTCGAAGAGGTCGACGTCGTCCATCTTCATGCCCGTCCTCCTGAGCAGCGATTTTGTCGTAGGAATTGGAGCCTCCATGACGCGAGATGGTTCGAGACCGCCGGTTCCATATCCAACAATGCGCGCCAGCGGCCTTACGCCGCATGTCTTCGCGACCTCCGCGGATGCAACCACAAGGGCCGCTGCGCCGTCGCTGAGCTGCGATGAGTTGCCAGCGGTGAGCACTCCGCCCTTCCTGAACACGGGCTTGAGCGACGAGAGCTTCTCGAGGGTCGTGTCTGGCCTGATGCACTCGTCCCTCTCGAATTTCTCCACCTCGCCTCCCTCGTGCTCGATTTCCACCTCCACGATTTCGTCTTTGAACCGGCCGGCCCTCGCCGCCGCGGCGGCGCGCATGTGACTCTCGTAGGCGAATTCGTCAGCCTGCCTTCTCGTGATCTTGTACTTCCTAGCGACCAGCTCCCCCGTCACTCCCATGTGGTAGTCCTCGTAGGCGTCCCAGAGTCCGTCGACTATCATCGAGTCGAGCAGTTGGGCGTGCCCGTACTTTAGCCCCCATCGAAGGTTCCTGACTAGGTAGGGAGTGTTGCTCATGTTCTCCATCCCTCCAGCGACCACTACCTCGTTGTCTCCCGCCCTGATAGACTGGGCGGCCAGCATCACCGCCTTTAGCCCGGAGCCGCAGACCTTGTTCACGGTGAGCGAGCCCACACCAGCAGGCACTCCGGCATAGATCGCGGCCTGCCTTGCTGGATGCTGCCCCAGGCCAGACGACAGCACGTTTCCCATGATGACCTCGTTGACATCACTCTCATCTACTCTGGCCCGCTTCAGCGCCTCTTTGATTACAGCCGCGCCCAGCCTCGGCGCCGGGACTCCGACCAGGCTCTTCCCAAACTTGCCGATGGCAGTCCTGCAGGCGGAAAGAATCACGGGACCGTCCATCAACGCGGAGTTTCCGAAGCTCGATAATAAACGACGCGACCGCTGCGAAACCCTATCTCTAAATACGGTCAGATTTCGCCTCGAAATCATGAGCCTGAAGCCGCTCGCGAAAATCTGGATGGACGGGAAGCTCGTCCCTTGGGACGACGCCAAGGTCCACGTGCTCACCCACGGGCTGCACTATGCGATGGCTGTCTTCGAAGGAATCAGGTCGTTCCCGACGAAGAATGGGCCAGCTATCTTCAGGCTAGACGAACACCTGAGCAGGTTCTACAACAGCGCCAAGGTCTACAGAATGCCCATCCCCTACTCCGCGAAGGAGCTTGCGGACGCCTGCAAGGACATGATCAGAGTCAACGGATTGGCGGACGCCTACTTGCGCCCCATCGCCTTCACGTCCTACGGCGTGATGGGACTCAACCCGCTGAGGAGCAAGATTTCTGTCGCCATCGGGTCCTGGGAATGGGCCGCCTACCTGGGACAGGCCGGCGACGATCACGGAGTTCGCGCCATGGTGTCAAGCTGGGCCAGGGTAGACCCCCGCTCGCTTCCTCCCCAGGCAAAGTGCTCGGCAAACTACGCCAACTCGGCTCTCGCAAAAATGGAGGCCGTGCAGGGAGGCTACGACGAGGCCATCATGCTCAACCTCGTCGGAAAGGTGGCAGAGGGACCGGGCGAGAACATATTCCGCATCAAGGACGGGATCCTGAGCACACCCCCCGCGAGCTCCGGAGTGCTGAGGGGCATAACCAGGGACACGGTGATTCAACTCGCCCACGACCTGGGGATTACGTTCTACAGGAACGACTCCACGAGGGAGGAGCTCTACACTTCGGATGAGCTCTTCTTCAGCGGGACGGCCGTCGGTATCGCGAAGATTGCAGAGGTGGATGGCAGGAAGATTGGCACAGGCGAGTATCCTATCACCACAAAACTGCAGCAACTCTACGACAACATCGTCCACGGAAGGGAGAGCAAGTACACGAAATGGCTCACCCCAGTGAGCGCCTAGACGGTCACGAACTTCTCGATATCGGCTAGAGAGCCCTTCCGCTCTGCCTCGGGCGCGAACCTCGGCTCGACTGCGGAACCGACTCTCAGGCCTTTCCCCTCGGCTCTCTGAATTATCCCGCCCTCGGCTCCCTTGAAGGTCACGAACGCGAACACCGTTGGACTCGGCCTCCTCCTACCGTCGAAGCCGACCCAGCTTTCCGTCAGGGCCGTCACAGTGCCCCTTGGCCCGATTGGCTCGAACTCTTCTATGGGCACGAAGCAGTCGACGCAGTAGCTCTTCGGCGGGACGTACCTCTTGCCGCAGCGCACGCACTTGCCCGCGAGAATCTCTCCCTTCTTGAGGGCCCGGAGGAAGTGCTCACCCGCCACCCCGGCTGTGTACTCGTACCTCAGCGGTATCCTGTCCGTCCAGCTCCGAAGTTCCTCCGTGCTGTTGATTCTCTCGTTGATTGGCATCCCTTCACCCTGGCTTGAAGTAGCGTATGTCGGTGATCGCGCCCGTCCTCTCTTCCACAGGCTTCCAGACTGCCTTCACCTTCATGCCCACCCGGATGTCAGCGGGGGCAACCTCTCCCAGCACGTGCAGAATCCCCATCCCGGGCGACGCACCGTCGATGTCGACCACCGCCACCAGCACTGGCTCCGTCCTTCTGCTGGCGTCCACGTTCACGTAGCTTATCGAGAACGTGTTGATGGTGCCCGAGTCTTGGAGCCTGACCCACTCGTCGGTCGGCCTGAAGCACTCCTCGCAGTACATCCGCGGTGGGACCAGCGTCCTTCCGCACCCTTTGCACTTCCTCCCCCACAGCTCGCCCTCCTTCAGCCCGCGGAGGTAGCGGCTGATGGCCACCCCGGAGGTCCACGAGTAGCGGAGCTCGGTCTCGTAGGCCGTCGTGAGGTACTTCTTCGCCGCCACGTCGGAGCTCTCTATCTCGGTGCCCGGGTAGCTCGGGATCTTGGAACTCACCTTGGCTTCACACCCCGACGCGCTGGGGATTTCAAAGTTTCCCGTCCCTCCTGTACCTTCTCGCCAGCTCGACGTACTCGTCTATCGACGCAGGGTCGGCCATGGCGCCTCTGTTCAGCGTCCCGTCAACCTCCGCTCCTTCGAAGATCCTTTTCACCGGCACCTCCATTCTCTTCCCGTTCAGCGTCCGGGGCACGCCACGTACCCACACGACAAAGTCGGGAACGTGTCTGCGAGAAAGGTCATCTGAGATTTTCTGCTTTATCCTCGCGGCCAGTTGCCCGTTGACCGCGGTCCCGGGCTCGGGCGAGACGAACAGAAACATCACTGGCTTGCCCCCCAGTCCCTCCAGATCCACGGCCAGGACGTCGGCGACCTCGGGCATCGATTCCACCGTCCTGTAGAGCTCCGAGGTTCCAATCCTGATTCCCATTCGCTTGATCGTCGCGTCCGACCTGCCGTGTATCACGCAGGTACCACGCTCGGTTATCTCAATCCAGTCGCCGTGCCTCCAGACGCCGGGGAACATGTCGAAGTAGCTCTCCCTGTACCTGCTCCCGTCCCTGTCCCCCCACATCTGGACGGGCATGCTCGGCATCGGCTCGGTGACGACCAGCTCCCCAGTCCTGCCGATGATGCTTCTCCCGCTCTCGTCGAACGACTCGACCTTTGCCCCGAGGCACCTGCACTGGATTTCACCGGAGAAGACAGGAAGCGTTGGGTTGCCGCCGACGAAGGGAGTGCACAGGTCGGTGCCGCCACTGATTGACGCTAGCCAGAGGTCCTCCTTGACTCGGCCATAGACCCACTCGAAAGCGTCGGAAGAAAGTGGGGACCCTGTCGACCCGAATCCCTTGAGCTTGGACAACCTGTGGGTCTCCCCTGGGGCAATCCCTGCCTTCATGCACGACGAGACGTATGCAGCGCTCGCCCCCATGAAGGAGACTCCCGTCTCCTCCACCAGGTCCCAGAGCGAGTTCATGTCTGGGTGGCTCGGGCTGCCGTCGTACAGCACACAGGTCGTTCCGTGGAGGAGTCCACCGAGAAGGTAGTTCCACATCATCCATCCTGTCGTAGTGAACCAGAAGAAACGGTCGCCCTTCTTCAGGTCGTTGTGCAGCGCGAGTATCTTCATGTGCTCGACTAGGATTCCGGCTGTACTGTGCACCAGCGGCTTCGGCAGGCCAGTGGTGCCAGACGAGTACAGGATCCACAGCGGGTGGGACGCCCGAGGGCGCAGAAACCTCAGCCTCGCGCTGCCCGATGCCAGGTCCTCCCACTCGCTCTCTCTCCTCCGGCTGGGACCCGAGCCCTTCCCCACTACCACCAGTCGCTTCACGGTCGGCAGCGCAGCAAGAATCGTGTCCAGGGCCTCGGACCTGTCGTGGGTCTTGCCGCCATAGGTGTAGCTCTCAGCGGCAAACAGAACCTTCGGCCCTATCTGGCCGAACCTGTCCAGCACGCTCGGGGCTCCGAAGTCCGGCGAGCAGCCCGACCAGACAGCACCGACGCTCGCGCAGGCCAGGAACGCCACCGCTGCCTCTATCGAGTTCGGGAGGTATCCAGCCACCCTGTCTCCCGGCTTGACACCCATCTCACGCAGATGTTCAGCCACGGAGCCCGTCATCCTTTCGAGCTCGCGCCAGTCTGTGGTTCTCAGTCGGCCGTCCTCGGACCTCGCGATGAAGGCGGGGCCCTCCCGCTTCTCCCTGAACACGTGCTCTGCGAAGTTCAATCTGGCCCCTTCGAACCATTTCGCGCCTGGCATGCTCCTCGAAGACAGAACTCTGCGGTAACGGCCCTCGGAGATGATGTTGAAGTAGTCCCAGACTGACTGCCAGAACTCCTCCAAGTTGTCGACCGACCACCTCCACAGCTCTTCGTAGTTCCCGAACTGCTTGCCCTCGCGCGCAAGCCTGCTGACATACGCCGTGATGTTGGCTCTGCGGATCCTCTCTTCGTCGGGTTCCCAGAGGAGCTTTCCTCGCGGCATTGAGCTTCACAGTGTCGCCGTTGTTACCGTCTCATGGTGATGACTGTCCCAACCTGGAGCAAGTCCCCCCAGGCCTGCGCGAGCCCGCGGGTGACCTCCTTCTTCACCTGTCTCTTCCCCGCCTCGCCCCGAAGCTGCCAGAAGAGCTCGCAGACCTTCATCGTACCTGCGGCCGCAATCGGGTTTCCAACACCCAGCAAGCCGCCGGAGGGATTGACTGGAAGGTCGCCGTCCCTCTGGGTGATTCCTTCCCTCGTCATCAGAGGCGCCTTGCCCTTGTCCGCGAGCAGGACTCCCTCCAGGTGATGCAGCTCCTTGTAGTCGAACGGGTCGTA
>DASPPF010000025.1:0-3952 GCA_035625575.1 Nitrososphaerales archaeon
ATCAAGGGAATGGTTCTGGACAAGGAAGTGGTCCACTCGGGCATGCCGAAGAGGGTGGAGGAAGCGAAGATCGCCCTGGTGAACTCGGCGCTGGAAATCGAGAAGACGGAGTTCTCCGCCGAGATAAGGATCGACGACCCGGAGCAGATGCAGAAGTTCATGGACGAGGAGAGCAACATCCTGAAGGGAATGGTGGACAAGGTCAATGCGGCCGGAGCGAACGTCCTCGTCTGCCAGAAGGGGATCGACGACCTCGCCCAGCACTTCCTCGCGAAGGCAGGGGTCCTTGCCGTGAGGAGGGTCAAGGAGAGCGACATGGGCAAGCTTGCGAAGGCGACAGGGGCGAGGATAGTGACCAACCTGGACGACCTGACCTCGAAGGACCTCGGCTATGCGAAGCTCGTGGAGGAGAGGAAGCTGGAGGAGGACAAGTGGGTGTTCATCGAGGGATGCAAGAACCCGAAGGCAGTCACCATACTCGTCAGAGGGGGCACCCAGCGCATCGTCGACGAAGCCGAGAGGGCCCTTCACGACGCGCTGATGGTGACCAAGGATGTTGTGGAGAAGCCGGCCATCGTGGCGGGCGGGGGCGCGCCAGAACAAGAGGTGTCGGTCCAGGTACGGGCTTGGGCGCAGAAGCTTTCCGGTAGGGAGCAGCTGGCAGCGCTCAAGTTCGCCGACGCCATGGAATCTATCCCGCTGACGTTGGCAGAGAACGCGGGCATGGACCCAATCGACACTCAGGTCGAACTCCGCGCCAGACACGGAAAAGAGGGGGGGAAGTGGGTGGGCGTCGACGCGCTGAACGGCAAGGTCGCCGAGATGTACGCCAAATCGGTGGTCGAACCCCTCGCGGTGAAGCTGCAGATACTCAGGGGAGCAACCGAAGCCGCGTCAATGATACTGAGGATCGACGACGTCATAGCGGCCAGCAAGACCAAAGCTCCGGCCGGCGGTCCCGGCGGTGGAATGGGCGGCATGCCGCCCATGGGCTGACCGGGCAGAGTCAGAAGCCGAGGCTGCGCTCCGCGTAGCCTCCTCTCTCGAGCGCCCTGTCGTAGACCAGGCTGGCGGTAGCCACATCCTCTATCGCGACGCCGTTGGACTTGAAGAGCGTCCTGCCCCTCGGGCGAACCTTTCCCCCGACGATGTCTTTCAGTTCGATTGCGCGGTCCCAGGAGAAGAGACCCTTCTTCTCGGTACCCACGAGGTCTCCTGCCTCGACCTTCGCCTGGAGCAGGTCATCGACCACGACCGTCTGGAACTCGGCGACGCACTCCGGGGAAGCCTCTGCTCTGAGAGGCGAGTTGGAACCGCAGAGGTTGAGGTGCCTGACAGACCTTACCAGCTCTGGGGTCAAGAACGGCTCCTTGGAGCTGGTTATCGCGGTGGCGACCTCGGCTCCAGAAAGCGCGTCCGCGAGGGAGGCGCTAGCCGAGGCTGCGAAGCCGAGGTCGCGCAGTTCTTTCGCAAGAGACTCCCGCCTTTCGCCGTGGGGGCTCCACACCCTCACTGACTTCAGGGAAGCAACCTCCCCCAGCGCGCGAACCTGCGTCAGCGCCTGCCTCCCGGCCCCGCAAATCGCGAAATCGAAGTCCCTGACGCCAAAGAGATGCTTGGTTGCCACCGCGGATGCGGCGCCCGTCCTGTACCTGCCCAGGATGTCAGCGCCCATCACTGCGAGGGGTTCTGCGTCTTCGAGCCGGAAGAGGACGAAGACAAACCTCGTGCCCTTCCCGGATGAAAGGTAGCACTTGATGCCAGCCCTGCCGAGGTAGGGAAGCACGGCGTGCATGACGTTGAGGACAGCACCTGGTGTCGAGGCCCTGGTTCTGGGCGAGTTCACCGCTGTCCCCGAAGCCTGCCGCCTGAAGCATTCTTCGACCGCGGGCACAACCTCCCTCATCTCGACGAGGGAAGCCACGTCCTGCTCCGATAGGAACAGCGTCAAGGAATCTAGTGCTCTTTCTCCCCTTCTTCTGGCTTCCCCCAGCGGCCGACCTTTGGGACTCCCTTGGTCCTGAAGAGGGCCATGCCCTGCTGATAGCGTTGGAGCTCGACCTCGAGGAACCTGATGTCGGACGAAAGCGCGGCAAGTTCCTTGCCCTTGCCCTTCTTCCCCTTCAGTTCGGCAATCTTGGCCTTCTTCTCGCTCATCATGCCGGCCAGGAGCTGTTCGTACTCTGTCGTCAAGGGCAGACTCGCTGGCCGGAGCTGTCTAAATTAAAAAGCGTTGTCGAGGAGCGGGGGTGGGTTGCGGCCTCAGCTCTTTGGCGCAGGCGTGCTGGTGATGGCACTGGCCGCCGTGTTCTACGTCCTCGAAATCCCACTGGTCTACTTCTGGAGCATCCCGTTCGCCATCGGCGGGGCGATCATGGCCATCGCGAGCCTCTTCCTGCCAGAGAGCGCCGGGCCGGTGGAACCGCCTGAGGGGTACAGATTCTGCCCGTTCTGCTCCAACCCGGTAAGGCTCGATGCCAAGAGGTGCGACCACTGTAACGGCGTGCAGTCGGGCGGAGCAGCGTGAGTCTCGTTTGAAGGTCGACCAACAGGGCGAGCGGAGGCGGGTGGTCCTCGAAAGAATCGCGTTCCAGGGGCACCCGATGGTCCTGGCGCTCCATCCGACCACCATCGAGATAACCACCGAGCGCCACCTTACCAGGAGGGGAGACTGCATAATCGGAGTCGCCGCCGAGAGGGGCTGCGACGGTCTCAGAGCCGAGACCAAGCGGGCTCTTGCGAGGCCCGGGGCTAGGATTTCAGTCAGCGTCCTTGTTGCGGACCAGGCCTTCGAACTGGAGGCTAGGGGGGACCCGAGGCTCACGCTTACGCACCCTCACGACATAGTCATCCGGAAGAGCGACTACGTTAGCGACAGAACGCTCGTCGTGAAGGCAAGCGCGGCCGCCAAGGACATCCCGCGCAAGATGGTTGGCATGCTTAGGGATTCGAGCACCACGGGTTGCCTGGAGATAGGGGTGGAAGGCCTTGGCTGAGTTCGCAGCCGAGGCCTACACGATGCAGGCTCTGGTGAAGTACCATGGCCTCCAGAACTGGAAGCTCAGGCTCCCCTACCACGATAGCATCTCCGTCAACACGACCTCCATGAAGACGGAAGCTACCATCAGTGATTCGAAGAGGGGCGGGGTCTTTGTCGGCGGCGTGGTCAACGAGTCCGCAAACGCGAGGCTGGCCGCGGTCCTGGAGAGGCTCGCCCCGAAGCACTCGGTCGAGAGCTTCCGCATCGACAGCAAGAACGTGCCAACGAGCAGGGCGAAAGGGATCGGATACTCCTCCTCCGCTGGCGCCGCGCTCACCCTCCTCTGCCACAGACTCCTCGTGGGAGGAGAGCCTGACATGGAGGAGTTGTCGAGGCGCGCCCGCATCTTCGCGGCGTCGGCTTCTAGGTCCCTCGTGGGCGGCTTCTCGAGGCTGTACGCGGGGAGGTCCGACGAAGAGACGTACGCTGAGCGCTTCGCCGACGGCAGAGACATGGACCTCAGGATGGTTATCGTGCCGCTTCCTTCTAAGGTGCGGACCGAAGACGCCCACCGGGAGGTGCTGACCTCGCCGTTTTTCGACGCGAGGGTGGCCACGGCCCAGAAGAGGTGCGATGAGATGGAGAAGGCGATCATGGGGAACGACTTGGAGAAGCTCGGGGTGCTGGCCGAGCGAGACACCCTGGAGCTTCACGCTCTGACCATGACAGGAGAGAGCAGGCTGATAATAATGACCGAGGACTCGGTACGAATCGTGACCAAGGTCAAGGAGCTGAGGTCGAGCGGCATCGACGCGTACTTCTCGATGCAGACAGGCCCCTCGGTCTTCATCAACACATCGGAGAGGCACGAAAAGAGGGTCCTTTCAGCTGTCTCGAGGCTAGGCTACAAGGCCTACCTCTCGAAGGTCGGCGGCGCCGCAAGGATTATTCCTTCGCCCAACGGTTAATACC
>DASPPF010000026.1:0-3469 GCA_035625575.1 Nitrososphaerales archaeon
GATGGGGGTGGTGACGAGAAGCCCCACGACCGCGGAGAAGGGAACGACCATGTAGCTGAGGATGCCGGGCAGGTCTGCCACGTTCACGTTCGTAGTGGTCGGGAGGGTGCCGCTGACCCTGACGACGTAGTTGAACACCGCGGTGAGGGAGATTCCCATGATCACTCCGAGGACGACGTAGCTGATGCCCATCCTGGCGCTCCTGGAGAACACCTGCCTGTAGATTTCCAAGCTAGGTTCCTTCCCGCGCGAACAGGTCCTCCAGCGGGTTCCCCATCTCCTTCACCTCGTAGAGCACCACCCCAGAGTCCACAATCTTCTTGACGATGGCGCCGACCTCCTGCTCCCCGCCCACGCCGACCACGTAGTACTCCTTCTCCTGCCTGCCACCGGGAACAAGCCCAGAGAGGTCCGCGGACGCCTTTATCCCGACCGAGTAGCCCCCGGTCCTCAGCTCCTCCTTCTTCCCGAAGAATCCGAGCGAGCCGTTCCGGACCAGGACTATGTAGTCGCCTATCTCCCTAGCCTCGTACAGATTGTGCGACGAGTACATCACGAACTTCTCCTTGCTCAGGGAGAGGATGATGTCGCGCACCTCCTTCGCGACGATCGGGTCGAGGTTCGACGTGGGCTCGTCCATCAGGTAGAGCTTCCTCTCCCTGAGGAAGAGCTTCGCGACAGAGACGCGCTTCTTCTGTCCCTGGCTGAGGTCGCTCACCTTCTTGTTCGCCAAGTTCGAGAGGCCCAGCATCTCGATGCCCTTCGCTGCGTCCCCTTCCTCTATCTCGCTGTAGAATCGCAGGGCGCCCGCGACCGTCATCTCCTCCGGAAGCGCCGAGAGGTGCGTGAGGTAGCCAATCTCCTTCCTCACAACGTTGGTCGCATAGAGGTCCGTCCCGTCGAGGCTGACCGAGCCGCTGGTCGTCTTCAGCACTCCCGCTACGGTCCTGAACAGGGTCGTCTTCCCCGCGCCGTTGGGCCCCAGGACCACGTAGATGGCCGGCTCGGAAACCTCGAGCGATATGGAATGAAGCACGTCGCGACCGCCGTATCCAGAGCTGACGTTCTCGAGCTTCAGCAAGGGCGTCCAGATCATAGACCTGCGAGTCACTACATGAACGTTGCCAGCAAGGACTCCACCGAACGTTTCTTAAAGCGGAACGGCGGCGTGAAGCTTCGCATGGAGACCTTCCCGTTCGACTCGCCGAAGGCTCCTCTGCCCGAACTCTCCAACGCGGAGAGGGCTCGCTACAGCAGGCATCTGGTGATGCCCGAGGTCGGCGAGGATGGCCAGCGCAGGCTCAAGGCCTCGTCCGTGGTCGTCGTGGGCGCGGGAGGCCTCGGGATTCCCGTGTCAGTCTACCTAGCAGCCGCCGGCTTCGGCAGGATCGGAGTCGTCGACGGGGACGTCGTCGAGCTTTCCAACCTCCAGCGGCAGTTCCTATTCTCGCAGGCTGACGTGGGCCGTCCCAAGGCCGACCTGCTGCGTTTCAAGCTCATGGCGGTCAACCCCAACGTGCGCGTCGAGGTGCACGGCGAGATGCTCGACTCCACCAACGCGCTGAAGGTGCTCGAGCCGTACGACATCGTGGTCGATGCGACCGACAACTTCCCGAGCCGCTACCTAATCAACGACGCCTGCGTCTTCCTCGGCAAGCCCGACGTCTACGCCAGCGTCTTCAGGTTCGACGGGCAGGCGTCCGTCTTCTCCACGCGCGAGGGGCCCTGCTACCGCTGCCTGTATCCAGAACCTCCGCCGCCCGAGTCCGTGCAGTCCTGCGCAGAGGCTGGCGTCTTCGGCGTCCTCACCGGCATCATGGGGGCCGTGCAGGCCAACCAGGCGCTCAGCATAGCGCTCGGGCGCGGCGCCCCGCTGGCAGGGAAACTGCTGCTTTTCAACGGCCTCGAGACTTCCTTCAACGAGCTCAAGATCAGGAAGAACCCGGAATGCCCAGTCTGCAGCGCCAAGCCCAGAGTCACGAAGCTGATCGACTACGACGAGTTCTGCGGCGTGCGGAGGGATGCCGGCGTCGGGGTCCCGGAGGTTGACCCGATGTCCCTCAAGGCCGCCATCGACGGGGGAAGGGCCCCGTTCCTCCTCGACGTGAGGGAGCCCTACGAGTACCGGCTGTGTCACATCGAGGGGTCGAAGCTGATTCCCCTCGGCCAGCTTCCCAGCAGGCTCTCCGAGCTGGACAGGCAGAGCGACATTGTCGTCTACTGTCACTCCGGGGAGAGGAGCGCGAACGCGACGCGGCTCCTGAAGAGTTCCGGTTTCGGCAGTGTCAGGAACCTGAAGGGGGGCATCAAGGCCTGGGCCCAGCAGGTCGACGCCAAGATGCCGGTCTACTGACGCGCTCAGGAAGCCGCGAACTTCTCGACCGTCGCAGCCACCCACTTCATTCCCTTCACGAACAGGTCAAGGCGCAGGTTCTCGTTGGGTGAGTGGGCGTGAGAGAAGGGATTCCCTCCGCCGATGGCGACGCAGGGAGCCTCGAAGAGGTACATTGGGCCCGTCCCGGGCGAGGAGACGGTCACGACCGGCTTGACGCCGTAGACCTCTGCCGCAGCCTGCTGCGCAGCGACCGAGATGGGCGCCTTGTGCGAAGTTCTCTTCGCCTTCTCTCCTTCCGAATAGGTCACCCTGACGTCCCCGTAACCGCGCTTCGCCAAGTGGCGGGTCAGCTTCCTGTGCAGGTCCTTCGGATCCTGGTTCGGGACCAGCCTGAAGTCTATCTTCGCGAACGCTTCGCTCGGCAAGACCGTCTTCGAGCCCTTGCCCGTGTATCCCGAGTACAGCCCGCAGATCGTGCATGTCGGCTTGTTCACGAGCGCCTTCTTCGCCTCCTCCACGCCCATCCCGCCGATGAACCTCGTGATTCCCAGGTCGCGCTTGACCGCCTGCGCGTCGTAGGGCTGCGCCCTCACCACGGCGACCTCATCTTTCGTCAGCTGCTTGACGTCGTCGTACCAGCCAGGAACCGTGATCTTGTCTCCCCGCTTGATCGTGTTCAGCGCGCCCACGAGCCTCCAGGCTGGGTTGTCCACTATCGCGCCCAGCGACGAGTGGGCGTCCCGCGTCGCGTGCTTCGCGGTGAGCTCGACGTAGAGGATCCCCTTCACGCCCAGGACGACGTTGGGCCTGTCCTTGGCGTCGACCCCACCGAACTCCCAGACGACCGAGTCGGCCTTGAAGATCTCCGGGAACTTCGTCAGATACTCGTGAAGGTGGACGCTCCCGATCTCCTCCTCGCCCTCGAACAGGAACTTGAAGTTGCACGGTAGGTCGCCCCTGGCTTCCAGGAACGCCTTCGTCAGGTTGAGCCGCCCGACCAGCTCGCCCTTGTCGTCGGACACCCCCCTGCCGTACATCTTCCCGTCTCTGATGCTGGGCTCGAACGGCGGCGTCTCCCAGAGGTCGAGGGGCTCGGGCGGCTGGACATCGTAGTGGTTGTAGAACAGGATCGTC
>DASPPF010000027.1:0-10624 GCA_035625575.1 Nitrososphaerales archaeon
CCGGCCCTCAATGATCGGCATGGTCGGGGCTGGGAAGGTGGGGGCCCAGGCCGCCCTCGAAATCGCGTCGGCTGAGATCGACGACCTCGCCTTGGTGGACATCGTCCCGGGCCTGGCGGAAGGGGAGGCCCTGGACATCAGCCACCGCCTTTCAGACGCCGGTGTCGACATCCGGGTAACGGGCTCGTCCGACTACACCACCATAAGGGCCGCGGACCTCGTCGTGGTCTCCGCCGGCCTCGCCAGGAAGCCCGGCATGACCAGGATGGACCTGCTCGCGAAGAACGCGGCAATCATAGGCCCGGTGGCCAAGGAGGTCGCAAAGCAGGCGCCCAACGCTATCATGCTGATGGTGACCAATCCCATGGACGCGATGACCTACGCGGCGTTGAAGGCGACAGAGTTCCCCAAGCAAAGGGTCGTTGGCCAGGGCGGAGTTCTCGACAACTCGAGATTCAAGTACGTGCTCGCGAAGACGCTGAACGTCTCACGCTCGTCGATAGACTCGCTGGTCATAGGAGAGCACGGCGAGAACATGGTGCCGGTTGCGAGCCACACTCATGTCAGCGGAGTGCCGCTCTCGAGCCTCCTCTCCGAGGACCAGATCCTCCAGGCGATAGACGACACCCGCAAGGTGGCCATAGACGTGATAGCCAAGAAGGGCGCGACGATTTTCGCTCCCGGGAAGGCTGTCGCGCGCATGGCGGAAGCGATAATCACAGACAGGAAGGAGATTCTCGGGGCGTCGGCTTACCTCGAGGGGGAGTACGGGATCTCTGGACTCTGCATCGGCGTGCCTGTCAAGCTGGGGAGGGGAGGCGTCGAAAGGGTGTACGAGCTGAAGCTCTCTGATAGAGAGAGGGACTGGTTCAACAAGGGCGCCGACACGCTCCGCGAAGCAATAGCCTCGCTGCCACCTTTCTGAGCCTACTGAATCCCGCGTCGCTATTACCTGTCCACAATCGATATAATGAAAACCGGGGCCGAGAGCACCATTCATGGTGCTCCAGGAAGTCAACCTCGCTCTCGACTTCGCGATTGAAGCCGTCGCCATCTACGGCGGGTTCCTTTCATACGAAGCTGTTAGGATAATCTACGGCAACGCGGAACTGAAGACCCAGAAGCGAATCTGGCTGCCGGTACTCTTCGGGTGCTGGTTCTTCGGCGCGCTGGGAGTGATACTGCTCCTGGGGAGCATCGCGTCAGTGCTCGTCTCCGACTTCAGTTTCCCTACGACCCTGGTGGTGAACGCCTTCTTGCTTCTGGGCCTTGTCTTCCTTACCACAGCGACGAGCAGGTACCTGAACCTATGGTCAAAGTACAGGAACGTGAAGAAGGCAGTCGTGGGCCGCTGACGCCCTCCGCCTCGGCCGCCCGCCGGGGTGACGCGCGTCTTGAAGGCGGGGAGTTGGTCGTAGAGGCGAAGCAGGCATGAGAGGGCCGACCCAATCGAAACTATTCAGGGCAATGCCCGTCCTGGTGGGCCTGGTTGTGTTCTTGCTCTTGCTCGGAATATTCCTGGACTACCCGTACCACCAGGTCAACGGCGAAGTGACGGCCACAACGTTGGATGGCAAGAGCTACTACATGATCACGGTGCCGGTCAGTCCAGGCCTGGACGCCCTCCTTCTCCGGGGGGTCGAGTTCAACTTCTCATTCGGCATACAGGAGAACCTGTCCATGCCCTACAGCCAGTTTCGAGGTGCGACGAGCGTCGTGGTCCAGTGTCCGCCGGAGGTTCAGGGAGCATCAGGGAGCTGCTACGAGTTCCTCCCTCAGATTCAAATCACCTTCCCTGGCGGCGGCGTAGAGTACTTCAATAGAGCCACCATCGCCAACGGCTCGGTGACATACGACCAGCCAGCGTCGTACCCGTGGTTCAGCACGCACACCAACCCGCAGGTCGCCGTGGTGCTCAACGCGGGCACACAGCCCGCGTCATTGACGTTCTACGTAAGCAAGTGAAACCCTCGAGACCCAGCCCTCGCTGCAAAGGGGGACGACGCGGAGCTCGCTGCCTCTTGCGGTCGGCGGGGGGCCCGGGAGCATCACAACGCTAAAAAACCGACCGAGTCGGCGTCGCGAACGATGCTGATCATCACCCTCCTGAAGGGCGTGCCGGCGCGCACCACGCAGGTCGTCGAGGTCGGGGGCGTGCTGAACAGGGAAGCGATGGACATCGTCCTCAACCCGCACGACGCGAAGGCAATCGAGGCAGCCGATTTTGTGAAGCGGAAGGTCGGCGGCAAGGTCGTCGCGCTCAGCATGGGGCCGGACATGAAGCTGATACCGATAATGAAACCGCTCTTCGACGCCGAGGTCTTCGGGGTCGACGAGCAGTGCGTCCTCAGCGACAGGAAGATGGCGGGCTCGGACACTCTGGCCACCTCCTACGCAGTGTCGCTCGGCGTAAAGAAGGTCGTCGAACGGCACACGGCCGCAATCGACGAGCTGATCGCGGCGGTCAAGAAGGACGGGTACTCTGACGCGCTCCTCGCCAAGGCGTCCTCCCTCTACGCCTCCAACCTGCTTCCCAACAGGGTCTACTCCAGCCTCCCCTCCGTCCACGACACAATCATCCAGAGGTTCATGAGCGGCGTGCTGTCCGCGGAGGCCGCGACAGCCGAGCTGAAGGCGGTCCGGGCGTCTCTGGAGAGATACATCGTGGTTTCAGGGGTGAAAACGACCGACGGTGAGACGGGGAGCGTGGGGCCCCAGGTCTCGGAGGGAGTCACCGAGCTGACCGGGACCGTTGTCCCGCATGCCACGTACGTGGAGGACTTCGACATCGACGAGGCATCGGGTACCGTGGTTGCGGCCAGGCGCCTGGGTTTCTTTCTGCAGACGGTGGAGATGAGGCTCCCCGCCCTCCTGACGGTGTACGAAGCCTACAGGCCGAGGGAGGTCCCCGCTTCACGTCAGCCAGAGGTCAGACTGAACAACTACAAGGGGAAGGTACTCCAGGTGATCAAGTGGACCGCGGACGACCTCGCGGCCGATGCCAAGAGGCTCGGCTTCCTCGGTTCCCCAACCATAGTCGGCCCCGGGATTGACATCGGGAAACCGGCTGTGCAGAAGGTCCTTGGGAAGACACTGGTCTTCCTCAGGCGAGTCGACGCCATAGAACAGGAAGGAAGCCGCGTCGGTCCCTTCGACAAGGGAGATGTCGCCAGCGGCCTCCCGCCGGCGCTCGTCGAGAGGCTCAGGGCCGAAGGGGCTCTCGGCGCATTCGACTATCCGATGTTGATGGAGGACCTCTTCCCTTGAGCGAAGAGCCAGTCGACGTCTGGGTGTACCTGCAGCACGACAGAGAGAGCCTCACGGCGGACTCCAAGGAGGCCATAGCCGCCGGGAGATTCGTTGCCGACAAGCTCGGTCAGAAGGTGGTCGGAGTGCTGCTAGGCAGTGATGTCGAGGGCATCGCACGGGAGGCCATAGAGTACGGAGCCGACCGCGTGCTGTACGTTGACGACCCTGCGTACGGCGAGTACCTCAACCTCAGGTTCGCGGACGCGATTTACGAGATGGTCGTGGCCCAGAAGCCCTACGCGTTCCTTCTGGTCGCCAACGAGCTCGGCAAGGACATCGCCGGCCGCATCGCATACAGGCTCGGGACGGGCTTGGCCACAGACAACGTTCAGCTCGCTGTGGAGGACTACTTCAACCCGCAGGTGAAACAGACGTTCAGGAACCTGATGATACAGATCCGGCCTGACTTCGGCACACGGCTGGCCAGGATCTACACGCCGAGAACGCGGCCGCAGATGGCCACCGTGAGGCCAGGGAACTTCGCTCCTCTGGAAAGAAGCCCAGGCCGGAAGGGCGTTCTCGAGAGGTTCTCGCCATCACAGAAGGAATACCCGGCGACCGTCAAGAGCATCACAGAACTGCCCAAGCCCAAGGTGGACCTGAGAGGCGCGGACGTTGTCATCACTCTGGGGCTGGGCATACTCGGGGACAAGAGCGGAAGGCGGCGGGACCCGAAAGAGGCCTACGATCTCGCACTCCGGCTCAAGAGCCTCATCGAAAGCAGGCACGGGCTCAAGGTCGAGCTGGGTGCGACCCGCGCCCTGATCTACGCCGAGCTGAGGGAGCTTCACGGCCTGATCGGCATGGAGAATCAGGTGGGACAGACGGGCGCGACCGTGTCGCCCGAGGTCTACTTTGCCGTGGGAGTCAGCGGCTCCCTCCAGCACAAGGTGGGCATGTCCAGGTCGAAGAAGATCGTCGCAATCAACCTCGACCCCGACGCTCCAATATTCCAGGTCGCGCACTACCCCGTAGTCGGGGACCTCTACGAGGAGCTGCCGAAGATCATAGACCTGATAGGAGGAGGCCCAAGTGCGGCCTGAGTACGACGTCATCGTGGTCGGGGCTGGACCCGCGGGTTCGGCTGCGGCCCTCACCCTCGCCAGGAAGGGCGTGAACGTGCTGATGCTGGAGAAGGCGAAGGTGCCAGGCGAGAGGAACATGACCGGCGGCGTCCTCTACGGGGACTTCGAGGGAAGCTTCGGCATGATCAACCTTCTTCCCGACTTTGAGCAGTCCGCCCCCCTCCAGCGCAGAATCACCTCCCACGAGGTCGTGGTCCTGGGGCAACCGGAGCTGGACAAGCACACCAACAAGTACTTCCGCTTCAACAGGAGCTCCCTCGCCGCCAAGCTGGGGCTCCTGCCGATGGGCTTCGAGACCGGGCACGACTACACCGTTCTGAGGAGGCCCTTCGACCGGTGGCTGGCCAACCTGGCAGTGGAGGCTGGCGCCATGCTTTCCGTGGAGACGACCGCGGAGGGTCTGATCAAGGAAGGTGACGCGGTCGTCGGCGTCAGGACCAACAGGGAGGAGCTCAGGGCGGACGTGGTCATCGATGCCTCGGGCGTGACTTCCCTCCTCGTCCAGGAGGCTGGCCTCAGGGGAAGGCTGGTCCCCAGGCAGCTCTACCACGGGATAAAGCGTGTCTACAGGCTCGACGCCGACACCATAGAAAAGCGGTTCGGCGCCAACCCTGGCGAGGGCAAGGCCCTCTTCTTCATCGGTGACTTCATGCACGGCGTCGGCGGCGGCGGATTCATCTACACCAACAGGGACTCGCTGTCTGTCGGAATGGTCGTCTCGATGGACTCCCTGATCAGGGCGACCACGGAACGCTTCGACGAGGTCGGGAAACTCATCGACCTCCAGGACGAGTTCGTCAGCCACCCCATGATCGCGGAGCTGCTGGACGGAGCCCAGCAGGTCGAGTATTCCGCCCACAACGTGCCCAAGGGTTTCAAGTGCCTGCTGAAGAAACCGTACGCAGACGGATTCATGGTCGCGGGCGACGCGCTCGGGTCATTCGTGAAGATAGGTCCGATGATAGACGGGATGAGGCGCGCAATCGCCTCGGGAATGATGGCCGCGACCGCCTACGTTCAGGCGAGGTCGTCCGGCTCGTTCAGTGGGCGGAACCTCTCGCGGTACAGGGACCTGCTGCAGCCTGTCTACGAGGACGTCGACAGGTCGGGGCGGGACAGCTTCATCTCCGAGAGCTCCTTCGTCTACCACAGGCTGCCGGGGGTCATTTTCGGCGCACGAGTGCTCGCCAAGACGTACAAGTTCAAGCAGGCTCCTCCCGAGCGTTCGCAGAGAACCGCTGTGCAGAGGATTCAGGACGGCACGGGCCTACTGAAGTACGACGAGGACAGGGAGTACTCCCACATCAGGGTCGACGCGGCCCTGGCGTCTCACTCGGTCACGAAGCCGTGGGTTCCTGTCTGCCCGGTGAATTGCTACACGGTGGTGACGCCCAAGGGCGTCTTCGCGTCGTTCAAGGACCTGTTCGAGCACAACGTCGAGCTTCTCCGAGGCGAGGAGGCGGCGGAGGCGGACCTGAAGCGGAGGGCCCTCCAGCTCTCCCGAGATGAGATTGCGGGCGCGCAGCTGAAGTTCGACTACGTCGCGTGCGTGGCCTGCGGTTCGTGCGGAGCGATCGGCCCGCCCGAGATGGTCCTTTTCCGGCACGAGCGGGACGGGCACGGGGTCCGATATGCCCAGGGCTGAACTCGGCCCTCGCGGACCGGGCATCGCCGAACAAGCGAAACTCCCGGGAGGAACTTAATAACATCCGCAGGCAGAAACCGCCCATCACTGGGTGTCCGGTGGGAGAGATGTGGCGACCGGGGCGGGCGAAACACTGAAGCGCGTTGGAGCTTCGGTGATTCAGTCGAATCTTCGCAGACGAGAGAGGAAGCCGGGCGTGTCCACTCGGACCTCGGCGGTCGCGGTCTTGGCCCTCGTGGTGGTGGCGGCGGTCGCGGTGTACGGGGCGTACGACCTGAGCGGCACGGGCGGCAGCGCCGGAAAGAGCTCTTCCACCACCGTCGGGGCAACGACCTCCGGCAATGGCTCTGGCACCACCAGCCCGGCTGTGGGGGAGATCTCGATCAGCAAGGCCAAGGCGCTCATGCTGGCTGCGCCCGCGAGCGCGACCGTCATCAAGGATATCGACGAGATGATCTTCACCTCATCGAACCTTAGCATAACCGCGTTCACCATTGCATCTCAAAACGCTACGAGCATAACGGGGACGCACCCGCTCCTTCCTGCGCAGGGCGAAGTCTTTGTCATAGGAGGATTGATCAATCCTGCGCTATTCATACCGGCCAACGCGAAGGTCAGGTTCACTGTCATCAACATGGACGACGCTATGTACAACGACCTCGTAATCACCGCGATCGAGCCGCCCTATCCGGCAAACATGTCTCGGTACATGACGTGGGTAGGGTCCCCTACGCTGCCCCTCGCTTACCAGGGCTTCCTCTACATGATGCCAGTTCTGAGCCCCGCTAACTACGGCGCTGGCTGGGCGCCCACTTACTCCTACACTGTCACAATTCCCGACTACGGCCACCTCTGGTACCTCTGCACGTATCCCGGCCACGCTCAGGGTGGAATGTACGGAGAGATCTTTCCGATGACTCAAACGAGCACTTCGACCTCGACCTCGACGGCCGAAACGGCCACGTCCTTCATCACGTCTACCTCGTCTGGGACGGTGTTCGTTTTTCCGGTCGCTCCCAACAGTAGTTTCACATCGACGGTTCCTCCCACGGGCACGATCCCGATTGGCGAGGCCATCACGCTCCTCAAGACCCCGCTGACAGGGGCCAACGTCTCGCGGAGCGCAGACTCAATAACGTTCACCTCGTTGAACGTCAGCCTCGTTGCTTTTGCGGTCCCGTCCGAAAACGCGACCGGCCTTACTGGCATGCAGCCTCCTTCCTACTCGCAAGGCGACGTCTTCATTGTGGACGGTCTAGTCAACCCCACCCTCCGCGTCCCGAGAGGCGCGAGCCTCCACGTTACTGTGGTGAACCTTGACGCGAACGCGTACCACGACCTGGACGTCTCCACGCTCTCGCCCCCCTATCCGTACATGACGATGCAGGGCATGATGTGGGGAGGGCCTTTCCTCTACATGATGCCGGTGTTGAGTCCGGCCAACTACGCCGGCGGATGGGCATTTCTGTACTCGTACACTGTCACGGTCCCGGACGTCGCGAGCCTCTGGTATCTCTGCACCTATCCGGGGCACGCACAGAGCGGGATGTACGGGGAGATTGTCACTGGGTGACTTCGCTGGCGGGCAGAGAGCTGCCGTAGACCCGACCCCGCGGGCTGAATCGAGGGTGGCGGGACCGCTGAAGAAACGCTAAATATCGCTCCCTGGCCGCTCGGAAATTGCTGAGCCGCCTACGAGGCAACAGCGGAAGAGGACAAACATCCCAAGGAGTTCGATTGACAAACGTCTCATGTGTATCTCGATAGGCTTGAGCGGACGGTAAAACAGCACGAGGACTGGAGGCTCGGCGAATGCCTCAACCTGATTCCCTCGGAGAACCGCAGCAGCCCACTCGCCAAGCACATGTTCACCACCGACCTGGGCAACAGGTACAACGCGCCCGACAAGTTCTACAGAGGCACGAGGTACCTCGACGAACTGCAGTCGCTCTCGGAGGAGGTCGCGAGGAAGGTGTTCAACGCGCGCTACGCCGACGTCCGACCGCTGTCGGGGCACACCGCCGACATGGCCGTCCTTCTCTCGCTCACGGAGATGGGCGACAAGATACTCTCGGTCGCGCCCGAGAACGGAGGTTACCCCGGGATAACGCACCTCGGGTTCGGCAGGATATTCGGCCTGAAGAACCTCTACTTCCCTTACGACGACGCCGCAGTCAACATAGACGTCAGGCAGGCAAGGGCTCTCATTCGCGCCGAGAAGCCAAAGGTGGTCTTCTTCGGCTCCAGCTTCATTCCGATGCCCCATCCGACGAGGGAGCTGGTCTCCGCGCACGATGAGAGCACGTACGTCTACGACGGCTCGCACGTCCTGGGCCTGATAGCGGGAGGAGAGTTCCAGGACCCACTGAGGGAGGGGTGCTCGCTCCTCATAGGCTCCACGCACAAGAGCCTGCCCGGACCCCAGGGCGGGATCATCCTCTCGAACAACGACGAGGTCTTCGCCAAGGTCTCGGGGAACATTCACCCCGGCATCGTAGACAACATACACCTCAACAGGGTCGCGTCGCTCGCCGTGACTCTGATCGAGATGATGCAGTTCGGAAAGACATACGCCCAGTCGGTCGTGAAGAACTCTCAGAGGCTCGCGAAGGCGCTCGATGCCAAGGGTGTCAAGGTAAGAGGGGCGTCGGTGGGCTTCACGAAGTCCCACCAGGTGCTGCTCGACTACCCGGAGGACAAGCTGAAGTTCATTGCCGAGAGGCTGGAGCAAGCCAACATAATCTCGGACAACGGCGGCAGGCTCGGGACCTCCGAGGTGACCCGCCTGGGCTACGGCCCCAAGGAGATGGACGAGGTCGCCGAGCTGGTCAGCCTCGTTGTGTTGGGGAAGAAGCCCGCCGACTTCGTGAAGAGGGGAGTGAAGTCCCTGGTGAAGAATTTCAGAGAGCCCAAGTACGTCCTGAAGACGCTGCCGAAGGTCCTTCAGGAGTAGGCCCGAGCGCAGGCGTTTCACGAGAACCGAGGTTCGGGGGATTCCGTGCCGACCGTCCTCGCCAACGGAATAGACATCTACTATGAGGTTCGAGGCGAAGGCGAACCCCTGCTCCTGATAGAGGGCCTCTCATCAGAACTCACCAACTACGAGAGGATGATTCGCGCCCTCGAGACCAGGTATCGAGTGATATGCTTCGACAACCGAGGAGCGGGGCGCACCGACAAGCCAGACGCCCCCTACACGATCGAGATGATGGCAGAGGACGCCGCCGGCCTGATGCAGGCAATCGGGGTGGCGAGCGCCAACGTACTCGGAATCTCGATGGGAGGACGGATAGCCATCGCGCTGGCCCTTTCACACCCCGACCTCGTACGGAGCCTCGTCCTGGTCTCCACAAGCGCAAACGGCAGTTTCAAGCGTTCCCGAAGCTGGAGGGTCCTTCTCTTCGTATCATCGATGCCGGGCGTGCGGCGAATCGGAGACAGATACCCCCAACCGCGCTACGCCTTCGAGCGGCAGAGGCAGGCGTCCTTCTCCTACGACGCCTCGGACCGCCTCGGCGAGATACACGTCCCAGCCCTCATCCTTCACGGGAAGAGGGACGGACTGACTCCGCTCCAGTTCGCCGAGCAGACCCAGCTGGGGATCGCCGGCTCCAAGATCGTCACCTTCGACGGCGGCCATCTTTTCATGTTCTCGAGGCAGAGGGAGTTCCTCGGGGCCGTCTTCAGCTTCTTGGACGGCCTCCGGAATCCTCGCGGCTGAGGAGAGGCGCCCGCCGGGCAGCGGGGCTACCTGTGCACGATGCCGAGGGACTCGTCCGTCAGCTTCATCGACTGCTCCCTCGTGTAGCCGCCGGCCAGAGCCCGGATGGCGTCGACGTTCTCCGGGACCACTATGGACTCTTGGTGGACCGCCAGAAACATGTACGCCTCACCGTCGACCACCGAGACCGAGTCCTTCCACACCGTCGCCTCGTAGACGTCGTTGCGGTCTCTGCCGACCTCTCGAGCCCAGTTCATCACGTCCGCCGTGGACTTGAACCCGGACTTGCCGTCCACCAGGGTAATCCTGGGCGCCTTCGAGAGAGCGGCCACCACGTCCTCCTTGGTGGCGGGGTGCTTCAGCGTGAGGATCAGGCTGTGCACGTGCATGTGCGTCGTCGGCACCTTGAACGCCATGGTGACTATGTTCAGGTTCTTCAGGACGGTCTGGACGTCGGGCCCGTGGTGCGAGGGCAGGGTCGTCGGGTCCAGCACCACCGCGTCTATGGGACCCTTCTTCACGTCGTCCGGGTCCGTCGCCCTCCTCGCGAGCACGGCCCTCGCCTTGGCCACGCCCACGGCCTGGTCGATGGAGCCCAGGGTCCTGCAGAGGCCGGTCGTGTTGCACGAGACCACCCTCACCATGCTCTTCCCCATAGCCTCCTCGAAGTTGCACTGCGCCACAAAAGAGGTCCCGGCGACTTCGTGCTCCTCGCCGCCCTGGAAGATTGCCTTCACTCCAGCCTGCGAGTAGGCCGGCCTGTTGGCCGCGCCGCTGTCTTCTGGAGACCCGTCCACGATGACGTCCACCCTCTGAAGGAGGTCGTTCAGGGTGCCCTTCGGGTTGTACCCGCCTGAATTGAAA
>DASPPF010000028.1:0-5489 GCA_035625575.1 Nitrososphaerales archaeon
CCTCCTGGAGAGGCCCGGCTACAGGGTCGCGAGGAGGAGGCGGCGAACCTCAAGGGTCGGGAAGGAGCACTTCGTCTCCAGGGATGACGCCATGGACTTCTTCAAGAAGAACTTCGGTGTGACCGTATCATGAGGAGAGGCATCCAAAGAAGCGGAGCTACGGCAAGTCCACCCACTACTGCCGCAGGTGCGGCCAGTACGGAGCCGTGATCAGGGCCTACGACCTCGTCCTCTGCAGGCAGTGCTTCAGGGAGGTCGCGGAGAAGCTCGGCTTCAGGAAGTACGACTAGGAGCAGAGAAGGATGCCAGCCACCAACGTGATTTCGAATCTCTTCGCGAGCCTCCAGAACGCGGAGATGAGGAACAAGAAGGAGTGCATGGTGATACCCGCGTCCAAGCTCGCCAGCGAGGTGCTTCGCGTCCTGCAGAAGAGGAAGTACGTGGGAGTCTTCGAGTTCATCGACGACGGCGTCGGGGGCAAGCTGAGGGTCGAGCTGCTGGGGAGGATAAACAAGTGTGGCGCGATCTCGCCGCGCTTCCCCGTAAAGTCGGCGAAGCTGGTGGCCTGGGAGCACCGCTTCCTGCCGGCCGTAGGCGTCGGCGCACTCATAGTCTCTACACCCCAGGGTGTCATGTCCCACTCGGAAGCACAGGAGAAGAAGCTCGGCGGGAGGCTGATTGGCTTTGTCTACTAGCGCCGTGGAGGAGAGGGCGGTCCAGGTTCCCTCGGACGTGAAGGCCTCGCTGGACGGCAGGCTCCTCGTCGTGAAGGGCAAGCTGGGGGAGAACAGGAAGGACTTCCAGAAGATCAACGTGAACCTGTCCGTTCTGGGGAACAGGATAGTCGTCACGCCGTTCTCCGCCAAGAAGAAGGACAACGTGGTCATCAACACGGTCCTCAGCATAATCCAGAACATGGTCACGGGGGTGACCAAGGGCTTCAAGTACAAGGTCAAGGTCGTCTACGCACACTTCCCAATCTCGGTGAAGACCAAGGGAGACGAAATCCTCGTTGAGAACTTCGTCGGCGAGAGGTCGCCGAGGATTGCGAAGATAATCGGCTCGTGCAAGGTGACCGTCGAGGGCGACGACGTGGTCATCAAGGGGGTCTCGCTCGAAGACGTGGGCCAGACTTCGGCCAACCTCGAACAGGCGACCAAGATCAAGCGGAAGGACCAGCGAGTCTTCCTCGATGGCCTTTACATATTCGAAAAATCGGAGGGCTGGTGAAAATTGCCCGAAGAGTCGGAGGAGAACAGGCTGAAGGCGCTGGTGAAGCGGCGAAGCGAGTTCAACAAGCGAAGGCCGAAGTTCGTCCGTCAGGAGAGCTGGCGTTACGTGAGGATCAAGTCGCCGTGGCGGAAGCCAAAGGGCGTCGACAACAAGGTAAGAAGGCAAGACAAGGGCGCGCACATGCTCGTCAGGGTCGGGTTCAGGGGTCCCGCCGAGTCGCGCGGGCTCCATCCGAGCGGGCACTTCGAGGTCCTCGTGCACAGGCCGCAGGACATCGAGGGGCTGGTCCCGGGCAGGGACGTAGTCAGGGTTGGCTCCACGGTGGGCGCCAAGAAGAGGGAGAAGATCCTTGCCAGGGCCAACGAGCTCGGGCTGAGGGTTGTCAATCCGACTGGGTTGAGGATCATTGAATCTAAGAAGTAAGAGACGGCTCGCGGCCTCGGTCATGCACGTCGGTCTAGACAGGGTCATCTTCGACGAAGAGTACGCCGACCTGATACAGGACGCCATCACCAGGAGCACCATCAGGGGGTTGGTGGGCTTCGGAGCGATACGGGCGGCCCCCGAGAAGGGGACGTCAACGGGCAGGAAGAAGGAGCGCGCCCAGAAGCTGAAGCGCGGCCGCGGCCCTGGCTCGACCGAGGGCCCGAAGTACGCGAGGGACCCCAGGAAGGCGAGGTGGGCCAGCAAGGTGAGGGCCCTCCGCTGGAGGCTCAAGGTCGCCAGAGACAGGGGCACGATATCGAAGGAGACCTACAGGCGGCTCTACAAGCAGACCAAGGGAGGGCAGGTCAGGGGCGTCAAGCACCTTCTGGAACTCATGAAGGAGGCCAAGAGGTAGTTGGCCGACCACGTCCCGGTGCCCAGGCGGAGGCGCGAAGGGCTGACCGACTTCAGGGCCCGGAAGAAGGCAGTAATGTCCCACTCTCCTCTGCTGGTCGTGAGGGTCTCCAACAAGAACGTCTCGGCCCAGTTCGTCGTTCCCAAGGTGAAGGGCGACGAGGTCCTTTCGTCCGCCCACTCCAAGCAGCTCGGCAAGCTGGGCTGGCCGGGCTCTGCCAAGTCAACGCCAGCGTGCTATCTTCTCGGCCTCTTCGCCGGCAAGAAGGCCCAGTCGAAGGGAGTGAAGGAGGCGGTGCTCTACAATGGGCTGGTGCCCTTCATCAGGGGGTCGAGGATTGCGGCTTTCGTGAAGGGCGTGGTCGACTCCGGGGTCTCCATCTCCGTGGACAAGGAGGTCTTCCCATCGGAGGAGAGGCTGACGGGCAGGACGATCGCCGAGTTCGCGGCAGGGCTGGTCGAGGAGGACAAGGAGGCCTACAGGGCGCGCTTCTCGGCTCTGATCAAGGGCGGCTTCAAGCCCGAGGACTATCCTGCGCAGTTCGAGAAGACCAGGGCCACCATCATGGAAGGAGCCAAGAAGTGACAATGATGGCTCGGAGGGACAGGCAAGAGGAAGAGGAGGTCTGGGTCCCGAGGACCAAGCTGGGCAAGCTGGTGAACGAAGGCAAGGTGACTTCCCTGGAGGAGCTCTTCAAGACGGGGCAGAGGGTCCGCGAGCCCGAGATAGTCAAGAAGCTCCTTCCCGACCTCCGCAACGAAGTGGTCGGCGTCAGCGTCGTCCAGAAGCAGACAGACGCCGGCGAGCTCACGAGGTTCTCGGCTGTGGTGGCGGTCGGCAATGGCGCGGGCTGGTTCGGCGTCGGGAAGGCGAAGGCGATGCAGACCAGGGAGGCCATAGAGAAGGCGACAAACACGGCCCTCCTCAACATAATACCCGTCAAGCTGGGATGCGGCAGCTGGGAGTGCAGGTGCGGCGGCACGCACTCCGTGCCCTACAGGATACGCGGAAAGGCGGGAAGTGTAACCGTCGAGATCATCCCCGGCCCCAGGTCGCTCGGCCTGGTGGCAGGCCCAGCTCTCAAGAACCTGCTGCAGCTGGCGGGTGTGAAGGATGCATGGATCAGGACGTTCGGCTCAACCAACACCATGTCATCGCTCGCCAACGCAGTCTACGACGCCTTCAGAATGTCGCACGGGCTCAACGTGTGAGGATCGTGAAAGAATGAGCCTGCTTCTCGTCCTGAACCTCCGAGGCAAGATCGACTCCACCACCCCAGTCAGGAAGGCGCTCGTCGAGCTCAAGGTGGAACGGAGGTTCTCCGCGACCGTGGTCCCCGACGACGGGCCGACCCTGGGAATGCTGAAGTCGTGCAAGGACTACGTGGCCTGGTCCCCGCTGGACTCCAAGCTGCTCGCCAACCTGCTGAAGACCAGGGGCATGGTCAGCGAGAACCGTAGGCTGGACCAGGACGCGCTCAATTCCCTGGGCTTCAAGAAATACGAGGACTTCGCTGACAAGATAATGAAGGACGGAGAGAGGCTCTCGGCGCAGAAGGGCATCAGGCCCTTCTTCCGGCTCAGTCCTCCCAAGGGCGGATACAAGCTGTCGTCAAGGAGGCAGGCGAGCGAGAAGGGGATACTGGGCAGCAACCCTAAGCTCGCCGAGCTCGTTGGGAGGATGGTCTAGATGCCGACCCGAGCCAGGAAGGCGAGGAGATACAGGGGGATGAGGACCCACGGCTACGGCCAGATCAACCAACACAGGCACTCCGGCCAGCAGGGAGGCCACGGAGCCGCCGGCCTCCACAAGCACAAGTGGTCCTGGATGGTGAAGTTCGACCCCGACCACTTCGGAAGGGATCCCTTCAAGCCTCCGGGCTACGTGAAACCCTCGAGCTGGCTGAACGTGGGAGACCTTGACGGCGTGGCGTCCGGCCGCGACGTGCTCGACCTCACGTCCATGGGGGTGCAGAAGCTGCTCGGGTCCGGCTCCGTTTCCGGGTCCTACCAAGTGAAGGTGGCTTCCTTCACCAAGAAGGCTCAGGCTAAAATAGAGGCAGCGGGCGGAAAGGTCACAGCGAAGGAGTAGGGCCCCACCCATGGCCTCGGCGCGCGACTTCATCAAGAGTGTAGCCACTGTACTTCCTGAAGTTCCGAAGCCAGAGAAGAAGCCCGGGCTCAGCGAGCGCTTCATCTGGACGGCGTTCGCGCTGATAGCCTACCTCGTGATGGCCGTGACCCCACTCTACGGCTTCGGGGGGCCGGCCAACCAGGCCGACCAACTGGCCTTCCTCAGAGTGGTCTTCGCATCGGCCCAGGGAACCCTGATGGAGCTCGGCATCGGGCCCATAGTCACGGCGGGGCTGATTCTCCAGCTACTGGTCGGGAGCGAGATAATCAAGCTCGACATGAGCGACTCGGCGGACAGGGCTCTCTTCGGCTCGGCGACCAAGTTTCTGACCATGATAGTCATCGTGGGCGAGTCGCTGGCGTACATCCTCGGAGGCGCGCTCGGGACCCTGTCGTCCAACCAGGAAATAGTCATCTTCGTCCAGCTGTTCATAGCGAGCATCATCGTCCTCCTGCTCGACGAGATGATACAGAAGGGATGGGGGATAGGAAGCGGAGTCAGCCTCTTCATTCTCGCGGGCGTCTGCCAGACGGTGATGTGGTACACCTTCTCGCCCCAGACCCTCAACGCGGGCACCCAGTCTGCTCCCAGCCTCATCATCTTCGGCTTCATTCCAGCGCTGATCAGCGCTTTCTTCACGAAGAGTGTCCCAGACATACTGGTCAGGAACTTCAAGTATCCGAGCCTACTCACCTTCATGCTCACTCTCGTCATGATTCTGGTGCTCGTCTACATAGAGGGCATCAGAGTCGAACTGCCGATTACCTCGACGAAGTACAGGGGCTTCCAGGGAGTCTATCCCATCAAACTGCTCTACGTCTCCAACATCCCCGTAATCCTGGTCTCCGCCCTGGCTGCCAACGTGACCTTCTTCACCAGGATACTGTCCAACTACTATGGGGCCGCTTCCAACAGCTGGATCAAATGGTTGGGGACGTTCCCGACGGGAGCGAACGCGACCTCGACCTACCCCACTGGCGGCCTCGTCTACTACATGACCGCGCCGCAGGGCATAAACCAGACCTTTGCGGACCCGGTCCACTCCGTGATCTACCTCGCCTACCTCGTCGGCATGGCGGTACTCTTCGCGAAGCTCTGGGTCGAGATCGGAGGGCTCAACCCCAAGGCGGTCGCGAAGAACCTGATGGACGCAGACGTCCAAGTGCCGGGCTTCAGAAGGACGGGTCTCTCCATAGAGCAGATGCTGAACAGGTACATCCCCACCCTGACCATCATCGGCGGCATCCTGATCGGACTCATAGCCGGCGTCTCCGACCTCTTT
>DASPPF010000029.1:0-5309 GCA_035625575.1 Nitrososphaerales archaeon
TCTCGCCCATCGAAACCCTGACGCCCCCTCTTCCCTCTCCCACTCCGTAGAGCCTCGCGTCCGCCGGCCTCGTTATCGATATCTCGACTTCGCAGCCCCAGGGCAGGGCATATCGAAGCGGATGGCCACCCGTCTCGAAACGGACGGAGTACGTCGGTACTATGTGACACACCCCGATCTGGTCTTCCTGCAGCATCCTATGGCCCGTCGGGTCGAGAGTGTCGCCTCTCATCTTCTCGATGTAGGAGTAGTATCCGGTCGAGCCCGCGGCCGTCGTCACGACCACCCCGTCCCCGATGGCGGCTTCTTCGAAGTTCTTGACGCCACTGACCTTCACCTTGTACCTTATGCAATTGCTCTCCGCGCCCCGCTGGAGATAGACGTCGGTGAAGGCAGTCCCGAGGCTGCGGCCTTCCTTGAGCACCTCCAACCGCTTGTGCTTCTTGATTCTGTACCTTCCGTGAGAGATGGCGGCGAGCGCTTTCGGAAGCTCGTCGAAGAAGGTGGAGGCGAGGTAGGCCTTGGAACCTATGGCCGACCTGGACCTGACGCCTACGAACAGGAGCGGAACGGACTCCGTCCTCCCGAACCTACCGAAGACCCCGTCCCCTCCCACGACCAGACCGAAATCCTGGTTTCGCGATACCACCTTCATCCCGGCCCCGCGAACAACCTTCTCGACACTGCCGCGCGGCACCTTCGGCATCTCGTCGTCGAGGAATATCTTTGCCCTCATGCCCCAGCCTCGCCCTTGCCGCCCAGGTACTCGAGCATAGAGCCTTCTTCGCTCCGCTTGCCGCCCTTGTCCAGGAACCGCCTCGCCTTCGCCTGTGCCTCCAGCTGCTCGGGCCGAGCGGCGCCGAGGTCGCTCATCATCTTGAGGGAGTTGTCCACCGCGAAGCCCCTGAAGTGGTTGTTGAAGTATCCGTAGGTCTTCTTGACCCTGCTGGTCACCTCCTTCACCTTGGGCGCCCAGGCCGCGAGCTCTCCGTCGGTGTACCTGTAGTTGTACCAGGGCCTCCTTCCCTGCCCGTGCCACCTGATGAACGCGAAGTCTGCGGTCACAATCGTGTCGGGCGGCAAAAGCGGCTCGTCCACGATCACGTTGGCGACGTTCCTGTCCCGCAAGGCCGACCAGACCTCCTCTCTCAGCCAGGACGGGTGGCGGAACTCAACCGCGAACCTCACGTCCTCCGGCAGCACCGCGAGGAAGCCCTTCAGCTTCTCGAAGTCGGCCCCGAACGAGAAGCTCGGCGGCAGCTGTATCAGGACCGGTCCCAGCTTCCTGCTCGAGATGAGAGGCTTCATCAGCTCGAGGAAGCGGAAGAGTTCCTCCCTCGCTCCCTTCCTCACCTCCAACTTCTTCTCATGAGTTATCGCCTGCGGGAGCTTCGCAGCGAAGACGAAGCTCTCGGGAGTGTACTTCGTCCAACCAATGGGCAGGCCCTTCGACGGGAACGCGTAGAAGGTGGAGTCTATCTCGACCGTGTCGAAGATCTTCGAGTAGAAGGAGAGCTTGCTCGTCTTCGAGTTGGGGTAGAAGACGCCCTCCCACTCCTTGTAGGACCAGCCCGACGTCCCGATGAAGATGTCTCCCAAGTTTCCGACGCCAGCGCCCTCCTTTCCAATTTAAGCTGATGGGTCGAATCCGCGAAGTTGGCTCCTGTCCCAGACCGCCATGATGACCTTCCTCTCCCTCTCCCTTTTCCTTCCCAACAGCGGCCTCATGGCATCCACTATCTCCGCGTTCACCTTGTCAGGGACGTCCCACGTGATTGAATGGAGCTTCGCCGCATATTCCTCGAGCAGCTGCGAGGGGTCGAACCGCTCCCTGTACTCGACGAGGACTCGCGTCACCGACGGCTTGACCATCTCCGCCATCTCCCTCTCGCCCATCTTCAGACCGGCCATCTTGAAGCCCCTGCCCTCCCTCAGTTGCACGTACGTGTCCCTCGGGAGCGAACCCAGAGGGTCGCCGACGAGAGTGATCAATCCCTTCCTGGTGACCCGCGAAATCTCCCTCACCACGGCCTTCCACTCTTCCATAAGGTGCATGAAGTGCACCACCATGGCGTAATCGAACGACTCACCGCGAAACGGGGCAGACTCTCCGGCGGCCAGCACGAGCCTGGCCACGCCCTTGTCTCGCGCCTGGCCTATCATCGAGCGAGCAATATCGAGCCCGACGACGTCGACCCCACGCTGTATCAGGGGCGCCGCCAGCCTCCCTGTCCCGACTCCGAAGTCGACGAGGCTGGACCCACCAACGAACTCCGCTACTCCGTCGACAACTTTCCTCATCACCGGAGGACTCAGAGACCTAGTGGCGTCATAGACGTGGGCCACTCTGTCGAAGCTCGACAACGAAGACTCCGCCGTCGCGGTCTATGTAAGCGCGTGGGCGGCTCAGATTGCTGGTGTCCAGCCAGGCTTGGCCGACCAGCTCGCGATCGCGTCGTGGGCGTGGATCGACTCAAAGCACCTGCCGCTGACGAAGAGCGCGTTGGGGAACCTCCTCACGCACTCGCGGACCAGGTCCTCTGCGAACCTCGGGTTGTCCTGGGCCTCGAGTATCTTCCTCGCCTCCTCCACCCTCTTCATCTCCTCCTTCGGCGAGGCAGAGAAGCACTCCGTTATCTTGTCCACGGTCGCCGGCGCGTCCAGCGGCCTCATGCTCTTCGTGACGAGCGTGACTTCGGCCCGCTGCATGTGCCCGACACCGATCATCTTCTTGCTGCACGGGCACGCGGTCATGCCCTGGACCGTGAACTGGTAGGTGATCGCCCCCCTCTCGGTGGAGCGCATCGTTATCTTCGCAAACTGGTCCTCGTAGGGAAGCTCGTAGGCGCAGGTCACCTCGGACCCCGGCTGCGTCTTGTTGACCTCTGCGCATATCCAGCGGAGCCACTCCTCCATGCCCTTGGCCCGCCTGCCGTTCGCGGCCTTCACCAGCCTGCTCATGTGGACGCCCCTGTGTAGCCCGGTCGAGGTCTGGATTGCCAGGCTCACCGGCATGCTGATCGAGCCGTCCTTGTACAGGACCCTCAGGTTCGCCACACCCGCGTTGACTGCGATTTGCGAAGGTTCCTGCTGGACGTCCGCGGAGGTGTCGATAAGGGAGGCTCTCTGCGGCATAGAGTCCTCTGCTTCAGTCAAGCGGACCGCGGCCCCGATTCCCAGCTTAAGAATATTCCCCGCTCGGTCGGCTCTTCAACGGGTCGGGCACCCCTGCCCTTTCGAAGGACCTGGTCCTCACAGCGCAACCGTCGCAGCGCCAGCAGTGCTCCGCCCCGTCCCTGTGGCAGCTCCAAGTGAGCCCCAGCGGCACTCCCAGGGATGATGCGAGTCGTATCACCTCCGGCTTGGTCTTCGAGCTCAGCGGCCTCAGGATCCTGGTCTTCCTCTGGTTCAGCATCTTGGAGCCGGCCCAGAAGGCACTCTGCAGGGTCGCGAAGAACCTCGGGCCGACGTCGCGGAAGACCCTGAGGTCGTCCTTGTTGTGGCCCCCGACGATGAAGTCCGCCCTGGCTTCCTCTGCGTAGGACGCGGCCAACGAGTAGAAGACCGCGTTCCGCATCGGAATGTACGTCGGAGGAAGCCCTGGGAACCTGGAGCCCTCGATGTCGCTCGCCTCCCTCAGGTCCGGAAGCCTGACGACCCGCTGCTTCACCCCGGCGGCCTTCGCGACGGCCTTCGCCGCCTTCAGTTCGCCTGCGGCTATGCCCTCGAACTGGAACGTCAGCGCGCGGACGCGGCACCCTCTCTCCTTCATCAGGTACAGGCTCGTCGCGGAGTCTATTCCGCCGGAGAGGAGGACTATCGCTTCCTTCGTGCGCGCCCCGCCCCGCCGCTGTGTAGCTGTGCCAGCAGGTGGCTCCCCTTGTTCAGTCCCTCGTAGACGTAGACCCCGACGGCAGAGACGTTCTCAGGCATCGCGGGGGCGATTCTTTCAAGAAGCACCCTCGAGAGGTTCTCAACCGTCGCCTCGCCGTCGAGCAGAACCGTCGTGGCCCTCGGCGCCTTGATCGCAAAGTCGCCGTGCACGGTCGTGAACTCCAGCGTGACGCTCTTCCTGTCCTCTGACTTCACGTACTTCGAGTTGATGAAGAGCTTGTGGTCGAGCCCGCGTATGGCCTCTCTTATCGCGTCCTTGGCGGGCCCGAAGTCTACCACCATGCCGTCAATCGGCTCGCCTATGATCTCGACGAGCGCCGACGAGGTGTGCCCGTGCATGACCGAGCACTTCTGCGTGTGGGGGAGGATGTGGGCGTAGTCGAAGTTGAAGGAGGGGTCGTCGAGGAAGATGGTTTGCTCTCGTCCACTACGGCCTGAGCTCATCCCAATTACTCTGATTCCCGCATCAGCTTTCCCGCTCCGAAAGCTTTCGCGCTTGACCAGAACGCATTCGCGATTCGTCTTCCGAATCTGATTGAGCTCGCGCTCACTAAGAACCTGGTCGACGAAGAACAGGACACCGTTCGCTTCGAAATCGGCTTTGAGCGACGTTCCCGGTAGACGGATTCCCTCCCTGTGCTTAACGTGCAAGGCGTCGAGGATTGCTGCAAACGCCGCCTGTAGGTCGTTTTGGTAGTCGGCAGTCCCCCTCCTGTGAATCTTGGTGTAGCCGCCCTCGTTGAGCCTTCTCAGATTCGGAGCAATCCGCTCGACCAAGGTCTCTTGCAAAGCTCGCCGCGTGGCGCGGTGTTTCGTTTATAGAACTTTCCTCAGTGCGTGCTGAACCAACTCGACTCGGAAGTCTGGTTTATACCAGCCAGTTCGCACCGTTTGGGCAGTGCGGCCGTGATCTAGTGGTTAGGATAGGGGCTTCCCATTCTCTTGAGGAGAGAGCCTCTCGCCCGGGTCCGAATCCCGGCGGCCGCACCTTCACATCGTTGGTCACTCGAACCGAGGAAAGCAGAGCCGGTCGCCTAGCCGCCGCAGGCTCCGGCGAACGTGATTAGCCATTCGGAATTGCCTCCGGGCACCTGTATCTCCGGTGTGCCGTTGTGTATGACGAGCTGCGTCCCGCTGAGGTTCCACTCCGCGTACATCGTGTCTCCGAACTGCGGAGCGAAGTCGGGAGAACCAGGGGTGTTGAACCAGGTCAGCTGCTGGACGCCCGTGCCGTTGGCGTTCATCAGGAAGAACTCGTTGTGGAGGTAGTCGCGGTACTCCGCCCAGGGCAGGTTCCCATACTGCGGGATGATGTTGGGGAATGGAAGGGATGAGATCCAGGCGATCTTCTGGCCGTCGGGAGAGTAGACGGCGTGCTCGTCCCAAGAGTAGGGCGAGTTCGTGATGTCGGTGTT
>DASPPF010000030.1:0-5929 GCA_035625575.1 Nitrososphaerales archaeon
CAGTGAGCGAAAGTACGCTGTTCACTCCCTTACGGCTCAGCCACGCTATCTGACTCTTGGAGGCCGGATACCCTGAGCCCGCCAGTCGTCCGTCGTAGACCCAGACGAAACCGGTGGGCTCACTCAGGACTCGCGCCCGAAGTTCCCTCAATCTCATACCAAGCGTGACCAACAGCAATGGGGAGGGCTCGTTTCTTATGATGTTTCCGTGCTAACATTGGTTCCAGCTCGTCTCCTTCTCCCCGCGGAAATTGCTTGACCACGCAGGCGTCTTTGCTCAGCTGTGTAACTCGCCCAGACTTTCCTCGAAGCCTGGGATCCTTTCGCATTGAAGACTAGGTGAGCGTAATAGTTGAGGATAGTTTCAAGTTGCATTCGCTTTCTATTGGAGACTATACTGGGGAGGAGAAGCTTGGCGACATTCAATGCCTTCCGTCCTTCGACACGGTAATGGAAGAGAAGTCTGCTCCTTTCATCGGCGTGTTTGGCGATTCTTACTGTCCCCGTTCCGACGATTACGCGGAATCTGGCTAGAATAGAGATGTCAGTATTTGTCACTGTTATCATGGGATGATTGGCAACATATCTTGCCCACTTTCCTTCGGTCTTGTTGAAATCGGATACTCGAACTCGATAAACGCCCGCGTTACCTTCGCCTTCAAAAATGCCAGCCGCCCATCCAAGGTCGGCTATTTCCAACCCTGCTGAAAACTAGGATTCTAGTACTTCTAATTTGCCGAACTTGCCGACATTTAATCGCAACTCTCCTCTGAAACTATTCGTGTACCCGTTGGTTATCCTAACCCTGGAGCCTTGTTTCACCTGGTCGATTTGGTCGTCCCAGAGCGAGAGCTTGATGTCGCCGGTGTCGTCCTTCAGCATGCAGTCAGCGACCCTCGCCTGATCGCCCGTCCTCAGGTTGACAGTCCTCGGCTCTGAAATCTCGGCGATCTCGCCCTCGGCGTCCACTCGCCTCATTCCGTCCCGTAGGTCGCTTATGTTCATGATTCTCCCGCTGGTCGATGAACTGGCTTAATTAAGATTGAGGGGTTGACGTTCACGATACCTGAAACGGTTTAAGTAGAAAAGCCCCGCGAGTCGAGGAACTTGCTTGCCGCAAATTCTTTACCACTAGTGGCACTTGCGTTCATCGCGCCTTTCGTAGTCATGGTCGCCGTCACGCCTGCCTACCTGAAGTTCTTGGTTCGCAGGGGCAGCGTGGTGGACGATGTCCACAAGCAGCCGCCATCAAAGGTGCCTTCGCCCATGGGCCCAGTGATTTTCGCTGCGGCAGCGATTGGCGAGGTCATCGTGTATCTGATGTCGGGGTCGCTCGTGCCACTCGCAGTCCTGGGCGCCGCCGCTGTGGCTTTCGCGGTGGGGCTCTACGACGACCTCTCGGTCCTCGGAGGCAAGGTCAAGCCGATTCTGCTGCTCTTTGCTTTCGTTCCAATCCTGGCGTGTCTGACCCTCCAGTCGGACCTCTACACGAGCAGACTCGTCTTCCCCATCCTCGGTGCGACTGGCGCCCACTTCACGATATACACGCTGCTCGCCGTCGCAGCCTTCCCCATAGTCGCCAACGCTTTCAACATGATGGACTCCTTCAACGGGGAGGTGTCAGGCTTCACGATTCTCGTTTCGCTCGCCCTGATCGTGGGGATGGTCCTTCGCTCTCTTGACGAGTCAGGCTTCTCGCCGGTGCGGCTCGCGGCGACCCTCCCGCTGCTGGCCGTCTCGGTTGGCTTCTACGCATTCAACAGGTATCCGTCGCGGGCGTTCGACGGCAACAGCGGTAGCCTGGTCTTGGGAACAATGTTCGCTGCCCTCGCGATAACCAGCGGCGTCGAGATTGCGGCGATAATCGCGATTCTGCCGTCAATCCTCAACTCCTTCTACATCCTGGCAAGCCTGCGGGGCTTCGTCGAGAGGCGCCAGATGGGTTCGCGTCCGACCTACATGACTCCGGATGGCATGCTGCACGCGTCGGCCAATCCGACCGCGCCTTCGACCCTGGTGAGGTTGGTCCTCCTGCCCGGGCCTCTCTCGGAGAAAGACCTCGTGAAGAACATACTCATCCTCACCTCAGTCACCTGCCTGCTCTCGGTCTTGACCTCGGTTCTCACCTGGGTGTATTGACTTGAGGCTTCCCCCGCTGATAGGCATCTCCGTGGTCGCCTGGCTGCTCGTCATCGTGGAGACATACCTCTTCTTCGACGTGATAATCCCGGTCGGGCCGGCCCTCCACTCCATCGGGGTCTTCACTGCGATTGCGCTTCTGAAAATCGGTCTGACCTTCGGACTCGGCGTTCTGTGGTTCTTCGTTATGGTATCGCTTACCGAGATCTACGAGCGGTCCTTGGAGAGGCGCCTGACTCCCACTCCCTCATCTTAGCGTCGAACTCCTCCCTCGAGTAGGTCACCCTCGCGGGGACTCCCATCACCACCTTGCCCGCCGGGACGTCCTTGGTGACCACCGCCCCCATCGCGACCACGCTCCTCCTACCGACCTTCACCCCGGCCCTGATCACGGCCCGCGCACCGATGACGGCCCCGTCCTCTATGGTCACGCCTACCATGCGCTTGCTGGGCGGGTAGGGGTCGTTGGTCAGCACGGCCGCTGGCCCGATGAAGACGTTCTTTCCTATCTTGGAGAGCGGTGGGATGTACACCATCCCCTCAATCATGGTTCCGCTGCCGATTCGAACGTCGTAGTCGACGTGAGCCAGTGAGCCGATTTTGACGTTGTCTCCGACTATCGTCCGCGCGCCGACGTACGCGAAGTGCCATATGCGCACGCCTTTCCCAATCTTTGCGTCAGGAGAGACGAAGTTCACTGGGTTCATCGAATCATCCTAGATAGATCGGAGTCCCGGAGGAGCTCGACGCAAGTATCGCCTCTGCCACCCTCGTGGCCCTCAGACCGTCTTCGCCTGTGACCAGAGGGGTTCTCTTCTCGGTCACCGCCGAGGTGAATTCCTTCAGCTCGAGCATCAGCGGCTCCTGGACGGGCCGTGTCGGAACCCTGGTCCCTCCGGCTTCATGGATGCTCGTCTGCTGGCTGACGAAGTCAACGTCGACCACTCCAGCCGCGAACACGGCCGAGAGTGTCCTCACCCTGCTGGGCGTCACCCAGTTGGTGACGAGGAACGCCGTCTTCTGGCCGGAGAAGCCCAGCATTATGGTGGCGAAGTCTTCGTGCTCAGGAGCGCCCTGAACCCTTCCCACCCGGGCGAAGACCACCCTGGGCGCGCTCTCGAAGAGCCAGCAGGCGGTGTCGATATCGTGAACCGAGGCATCTCTCACTATTCCCACATCGGTTATGCTCTCGCCCCTCTTGTTCTCCCTGTGGAACTCGAGCAGAAGGAGTTCACCCAACTCCTTCTTGGAGATCATCTTCCTCAGCTCGGAGATGGGCGGGTTGAACCGCTCGATGAACCCGACCGTCAGCATCTTGTCCGCCTTCTTCGCTTCCTCAATCATCTTCTCCGCGTCTGCTGTGTTGGTGGCGAACGGCTTCTCAACAAACGTGTGAAGCCCTGCAGACAGCGTCTTCGAGGCGATTGAATGGTGAGTCGATGCGGGCGTGCAGATCGTGACCGCGTCAAGCCTCTCCTTCGCAATCATCTCGTCCAGAGACGCGTAACCGGGGGCCCGGTACTTCTTCGAGTAGGTCTCCACCTTGGACTTGTCGACGTCGCAGAAGGCAGAGAGGCAGTCGAGCTCGTTGAGCACCCTCAGGTGATTCTTGCCCCATCCACCAGTTCCGACGACGCCCACCCTTGTCATCGACGGTGTTTGGGCCCCCCTCGGACGTGATATAGGGTTATGGTCGGAGAAAGCTCAACGGACTGCCTTCGTCACTCCCTTCTGAGGCTTGGCGTGGCCAGCAGGACGGTCGTCTCCACGCTCCGGAGACCCTTCTTGGCCTGCTTCGCGAAGTCGTGGTCTTCGGCGGAGCAGATTATGACCACGTTGTGCTTGAGCGGGTCCAGCGCCTCTGCTCCTCCCCGCGTCTTCGAGCCTGCGACGACCTCCACGTCGGTGACGTAGTCCTTCAGCCTCTGCTGGATTCCTTCAGCCATCTGAATCCTGTCTCCTCTCATCTCGCGCCGGTCCAGCGTCCACAGGAGGCTGATCTTCGTCTTGCTCGCCTTCAACTCCTTCTCCTTCAGCACCTCTCTGGCTTCGTCCACGATGTACCTCACGAAGTTGTCCAGGCTCTTCAGCGCGGCCCCCGCCAGGTACGAGATGGACTCCCCTGCCTCCTCTCTCGACTGAATCGCCTTCAGGTCGTAGAGGTACTTCGCGAGCTCGTCGACGTAGGCCTCCTTTCCAGTCTGAATCGAGACCTTGCTCTCCCTCGCCTTCCGAGCCAGCTCGATCTGAATAGCGGAGGCCGTGGCCGTGCCCAGGACCATCGAGGTGTACTCCATCTCGGCCGAGAACACGTTCTGAGAGTTCGGCGAGAAGCCGAGCGCCTCCAGGGGAGACTTCGCCTTCTCCCCGGCAACAGAGACTATCCCGGGCTTCGAGTCCCTGGGCTTCAGAGGCATGTATGCGTAGGTGAGGGTCGAGCCGATTTTCAGTCCAGTCTGCTTCTCGACTATCACTATGTTCTCCGAGTTTCCTCCGGGGCCCGTGGGAAGCGTGTTGACCAAGGTGACTCCGTTCGAAAGGTACTTCGAGAGGTCCCTCAGCTTTGTGCCCGCCTCGGTGAGAGACTCTTCGGAAGGCCTTCTCAGTTTGGGCGTGAAGAAGACCACCTGCGCGTCACCGAGCACTCGCTCGAACGGTTTCATCCCGAGCAGAGGCTCAGCGTCCATGAGCTCACTGAGGTTCGGAATCTTCCTCAGGAAGGCCGCGTCGACGTCCTGAGCCATCTGCAGTGCTTCGTCGACTATGGTGACCTGGGCCTTCTCGATGAGGTCGACTGCGAGCCTGTACGCTTCACTCGTGAACCCGTACATCGCAACCTTGGGCTTGGCCAATCGGACGTGGCCGTCGAGTCACGCCTTCGTAATTATACTTTGGCAGAACCGAAACGGCGTCTGGCGGTGACAGCGTTAAATGACCGCTCCCTGATGTCAGGGTCACAGCTTGCCCCGAGCATGGATTGACATACTGACTCCCAAACAGATACTGTTCTTCAAGCCCCTGAAGGACAAGCTCGAGTCCTACGGTTTCGATGTCCTGGCCACTTCGAGGAAGTACAGGGAGCTCGAGCCCATCGCCAGAATGCAGGGAATGGATCTCGTCTACGTGGGCGAAAGGGGAGGGGCCACCAAGGCCGACCAGCTCGCAGCAGCCACCAGCCGTCAGGCCGCGATCACTCCGAGGATCAAGAGGTTCGCGCCTCAGGTTTCGGTCTCCGTCGCCTCGGGAGTGTGCGCGAGAGTCTCGTTCGGTCTCGGCATCAAACACGTCGCAGTCAACGATTCGCCCCATTCAGAGGTCGCCGGCCGTCTCTCGCTTCCGCTCAGCTATCACCTGTTCTGTCCCTGGGTGATTCCCTACGATGCCTGGGCGAAGTTCGGCATTGCGCGCTCCAAGATAACCCGCTACCACGCCCTCGACCCCGCCGCCTGGCTGAAGCGGAAGGCGAGAAGGGGTCCGATCCCTCGCCTGAACCGCAAGCGCAGGACGGTCGTCGTGAGACTTGAGGAGAGCTACGCCCCCTACATGGCGGGGACCAAGCGAAGTTGGAACGACGTAGTCCTTCGTTCGATTTCGGATTCGGTCGCCGGCGTCAACTTGGTCGCGCTCTGCCGATACGGAGACCAGCTCCGGCACGTGAGGAAGGAGTTCGGCGACAGGTTCATCGTACCGGAGGAGGCCGTCGACGGACGGAGTCTTCTGCGGGTCACCGACGTCTTTGTCGGCATGGGGGGCACGATGACCGCCGAGTCCGCGCTGATGGGAGTCCCCA
>DASPPF010000031.1:0-14490 GCA_035625575.1 Nitrososphaerales archaeon
TCTTCTTCAGCTCTGTTATGGCCGCGAGATGGATGACGGCGTCGAAGTCCAGGGACGCCAGCTTGGTGAAGACGAATTCGCTGTCAAGAAGGTCGCCAGTGACGGGCCACCCGCCCAGGTCCGTTGGAATGACCTCGGCACCGTGCTCTGCGAAGTAGCCTACCAGGTTTCTGCCCACCATCCCGGAGGCTCCGGTAACGAGCACCTTCAATTCGGGCGGCGCGGAGCGTCCGACTCTATTTAAGTTGAGAAAGACTGCGCCATCTTCCCGATCATCTCTCTGGCAAGCTCGTCGTCGACGACCCCGTAGCCCATGGCTTCGGTTCCGTCCCTCAGGGTCACAGGCATCCTCGCGACGTGGTACGGAACTTCAAACTCGGCCATCCTGCCTTCGTCCGTCGTTTCGAAAAGCTTCTCGCACACGCCGTCGAGATATCGGAAGTGCGCGACCATCACGACCCTTCGTTCCCCGAAGCCCCCTCCTCTCCCGCCGGCAGCCAAGGAGCCCTCTTCTATCTTCAGGAGGACCAGGTCGTTCTCTCCTGCGAGCGAGTGAAGGTCGATGTCTCGCCTTGCCACCGCGATGACCCGAGCCGGCCCCGAGAGCAGGCCCGACAGTTCTTCGACCGGCGTCATGAGCCGGGCCCTCGCCCGCAGGGATTAGGCTCCGCCAATCCTAGCGTTCACGAGGTCAGATTCTATTTAACGATTGGAACGGGATTCTGAACTCTTTTTTAGTGAACCAGAGCGGCGCACGATGCCTTGAGGATAGTCATAGCGCTCGGAGGAAACGCCCTCGAGGAGCCGGGTCAGCACGCATCGTACGAGTCAGAGGAGAGCAACGTGAGGGCAGCATGCAACCAGATGCTCGAGATAATCGAGCACGGCCACCAACTCGTGATCACGCACGGCAACGGACCCCAGGTCGGGTATCTGGAGCTCCAACAGTCCTCCGCCTCCAACGCGCCCGTGCAGCCGCTCCACGTTCTCGGCGCGATGACACAGGGCGAGATCGGATACCTAATCCAGAGGGAGCTGGGGAATCTTCTTCGATTGCGGTCGATAAGGCGGAGAGTCGTCTCCGTGGTGACGCAGACCCTCGTTGCGAAGGACGACCCTGCCTTCGCCTCTCCTTCGAAACCAATCGGACCAATCTATGACGAGGCGGCGGCAGCGAGGCAGACCGCCCGGGGCTACGTGATGAAGAAGGTCGTGGTGAAGGGAGGCTCGGGGTTCAGGCGCGTCGTGCCGTCCCCGGAGCCTATCAGAATCTTGGAGGCGGAGTTGATTTCTTCCTTGGCCGAGACGGGCGCGATAGTGGTCGCCTCGGGAGGGGGCGGGATTCCCGTCGTGCAGAATGGGAACGGGAACCTGGAGGGAGTCGACGCCGTGATAGACAAGGACCTCTCCGCGGAGAAACTCGCGGAGGCCGTGGGAGCCGACCTCCTACTGATACTCACCAACGTGGACAGGGTGAAGCTGGACTACGGGAAGCCAGAGGAAAGGGGAATCGAGTCGATGACCGTCGCCGAGGCAAGAAAGTACCTCGCCGATGGACAATTCGCGCCCGGGAGCATGGGGCCGAAGGTGCTGGCCTGCGTGAGGTACGCGGAGTGGGGTGGAAGGCCAGGCATCATCACGTCCCTGGACAAGGCGATTCTTGCGCTAGACGGGAAGGAAGGGACGCGAATAACCCTCGGATAGAAACCCCACAGACTAGAACTGGTTACTTCCACCGCTTCGCAGAACGCCAGCTGCCTGCCTTGGGTGGCTCGATTCCCCAGCTTACAGTCAGTTTCGGGGTGATCCGGAAGTACTTCCCAGGTCCGAAGATTCCCTTGTGGTCCATGACTTCGGCCGTCCCGCTCACCTTGATGCCTCTCGGCCTCCAAGGGTCGACGGAGGCGAGGTCGTCCACGACCAAGGAGACTCTTGCGTTCCCCGAGGTGATGTTTCTGTATCTCCTCGTTGTCGAGAAGATGTCTCGGCTGTGGCTTCCTATCCAGAAATAAGTTCCGTCGAACTCGAACCCAACAGGAGAGACCTCGGGAGCGCCCTTCTTGGAGGCAGTCGCGACCCTGGCCAGCCTCTGCGATTTCAGGTAGTCCTTCTCCGCCTCCGAGAACATGGACGCGCGATTCTCCGGAGGGGAGCGGCCTATTAATTGATTGGATTCGGGGAGACCCAGTCACCGTTTGGCTCCCGTTGATTCATCCAGACGGAGGTCAGATTCCGAGCTTGACCGAGCCTTCCATTGCTGACACGAGAGTCGTGGCAAGCTCTGCGTTCGTGATGATAGGTATGCCGAACTCAACGGCCTTCCTTCTGATTAGGTAGTCGTTCCTGACCTCCTCCTCGTCGAAGCTCTTCGGGATGTTGATGACGAGATCAACCCTCCTTTGAGAGAGGAAGGTGGAGGCGTTTGGCTCCGCGTTCTCCATCGGCCAGTACAGCAGACGGGTCTCGATGCCCTTCTCGCGTAGGAATCTAGCCGTCCCCTTGGTGGCGTATAGCTCGAACCCGAGCTTCTCCAGTTTCTTGACGGTTGGCAGGAGGAACTCCTTCGTCTTGGGCGGGCCTGTGGAGAGAAGGATGGAACGCTTCGGGAGGCTGAAGCCCGAGGCTAGAAGAGATTTCAGGAATGCCTCCTCGAAGGAGGCACCGAAGCAGGCCACCTCGCCCGTCGAGACCATGTCGACGCTGGTCACCGGGTCGGCACCCTCTAGCCTCATGAAGGAGAACTGTGGAGACTTGACGGCGAACCCTCTCGTGTCAGCCTCTCCGTCTAGGACCTCGCCTCCGAGAAACACGCCCGCTGCCATTTCCATCAGGTTGACGCCGACGCTCTTCGAGACGAAGGGCATGCTCCTGCTCGACCTCACGTTGCACTCAATCACGTAGACCTCGCCGTTCTTGCAGAGGAACTGGATGTTGAACGGCCCTCTGATCTTCAGCCTCTTGGCAATGCTCCGAGTGTAGGCGCGTACCCTGTTCTTGGTAGCTTCGCCTATCGTGATGGTTGGAATTGATATCGTGGCGTCTCCGGAATGAATCCCGGCCTCCTCGACGTGCTCCAGCACCGCGCCGATGTAGACGTTCTCGCCGTCCGAGACCGCGTCCACCTCCACCTCCCTGCTCTCGTCGAAGAACTTCGACATGACCACCGGGTGCTCCTCGGAGACATCCCCCGAGGCTTCGAGGTACTCGCTCAGCTCCGCCTCGTCGTTGGCGACTTGCATCGCCGAACCTGAAAGCACGTAGGAGGGCCTGATCAGGACTGGATAGCCGAGGTCGGCGGCAGCGACCCGCGCTTGGTTTAGAGACTCCAGCCTTCGCCAGGGCGGCTGCGGAATCGCTAGGACGTCCAGCTCGGAGCTGAACTTGGCCCTGTCCTCGGCCCTGTCTATGTCTTCCGCACTGGTCCCTAGGATGCTCACTCCGTACTCGGCCAGCCTGAGAGCCAGGTTGTTCGGGATTTGGCCTCCGACGCTGACGACGACGCCCTCGGGTTTCTCCTTCTCGATGATGTCGAGCACTCTCTCCAGGGTGAGCTCCTCGAAGTAGAGCCGGTCTGGCACGTCATAGTCCGTGGAGACGGTCTCCGGGTTGTAGTTCAGCATGATAACCTCCTTGGCCCCCTTTTCCTTCAGCGAGAGCGCCATGTTGACGCAGCACCAATCGAACTCCACACTGCTGCCGATTCTGTAGCACCCGGACCCAAGGACGAGCACCTTCCCGGCGGCTGAAGGCCGGATGTCGTCCGATTCGCCGTTGTAGGTGAGGTAGAGATAGTTGGTGACGGCCGGCCACTCTGCCGCGAGCGTGTCGATCTGTTTGACCGAAGGCAGCACACCCTGGGATTCTCGCAGGCTCCTCACGGAGACCTCGTCCGTCCCGGTCAGAATGCCGAGCATCCTGTCCGAATAACCGAGTTGCTTTGCCAGTTTCAGCGTCCCGGAATCTAGTCCGTCGTTGACGATGCCTTTCTCGAATGAAAGAAGCCTCTCGAGCTTGCAGAGGAACCACGGGTCGATTCCCGATAGGCGATGGATCTCCTCCGACTCGAGCCCTGCGCGCAGGCCCTCCACGAGGTCGAAGAGTCTCTTGTCCGTTGGGAATTCGATCTGCCGTCTCAACTCATCCAAGTCTCGAGGCGGGCCCTTGACCTCGGTGAGCTCTCTTCCGATGTCGAGCATCCTGACCGCCTTCTGGATGGCCTCCTCGAACCTTCTGCCGACCGCCATCACCTCCCCCACCGATTTCATCTGTGTCCCAATCAGTCTGCTCACCTCCTTGAACTTCTGGAAATCCCAACGCGGAATCTTGACCGTGACGTAATCGAGGGCAGGCTCGAAGAAGGCCGTGGTCTTGCCAGTCACCTTGTTGGGGAGCTCCGGAAGGTTGTAACCAATGGCAAGCTTCGCTGCCACGTATGCAATAGGATAGCCCGTGGCCTTGCTCGCGAGAGCAGAGCTGCGCGAAAGCCTCGAGTTCAGCTCTATGACGCGAAACTCTTCGCTGCGAGGATTCAGCGCGAACTGTATGTTGCACTCGCCAACGATTCCCAGGGCTCTGACGATCTTGAAAGCGGTCGTCCTGAGCGCGTGGTACTCCCTGTTCGACAGGGTCTGAGACGGAGCGACGACTATGCTGTCACCCGTGTGGACGCCCATGGGGTCGAAGTTCTCCATGTTGCAGATTATGGCGCAGTTGTCTGCGGAATCGCGCATGACCTCGTACTCCACTTCCTTCCACTTGTCGAGGTACTCCTCGACGAGGACCTGGCCGATCCGGCTCCCGGCTAGACCCCTGGAGACGATGCTTTCCAACTCCGAGGCGTTTCGGGCCACCCCCGAACCCTGGCCTCCCAGGGTGTAGGCCACCCTCACCATCACGGGAAAGCCGATTTCCCTGGCTGCGAGTTGAGCCTCGCCGACCGAGTTTGCGGCCCTGCTCTTCGGCACCGGCACGCCGTTTTCCACCATCAGTCTCCTGAACTTCCCTCTGTCGTCGGCGGTCTCGATTGCCTCGATTCCGGTGCCGAGGACTCGCACGCCGTGCCTTGAGAGTACCCCTCTTTCATGAAGGTCGACGCCCGCATTGAGGGCAGTCTGTCCCCCGAAACCCAGAAGTATCCCGTCGGGTCTTTCTTTCTCAATCACCTCCTCGAGGAACTCGGCCGTGACTGGCACAGAGTAGACTCGGTCGACGAACTTCGGGTCTGACTGTATCGTAGCGATGTTGGGGTTGACCAGGACGACCTTCGTTCCCTCTTCCCTGAGGGCCTTGATCGCCTGCGCGCCGGAGTAGTCGAACTCGCCGGCCTCGCCTATCTTTATCGCCCCCGACCCGAGAAGCAGGACGGTCCCTATGCGCTCTGGCTTTGGAACCCTCTCACCCACTGCGCGAATTCGTCGAAGATGAAACCGGTCTCGAAGGGCCCCGGCGAAGCCTCTGGATGGAACTGGACGCCGCCCACGGGCTTGCGCTTGTGCATGATGCCCTCGACCGTCTTGTCGTTCAGGTTGACGAAGCTCACCTCGAACTGCTCTAACGACTTCGCGTCGACGCTGTAGCCGTGGTTCTGAGTAGTCATGTAGGCACGCCCCGTCCTAAGGTCAGCACACGGGTGGTTCTGGGCCCGGTGGCCGAACTTCAGCTTGTACGTGGTGCCGCCTGCGGCGAGGACGAGTATCTGTGTTCCGAGGCAGATGCCGAGGAGGGGAACTTCCGTCTCCAGAAGCGAGCGGACCGACTCGATGACCGGGCGGCAGGTCGCAGGGTCGCCCGGGCCGTTGGAAACGACGACTCCGGCAGGCCCTCTCGCGAGAATCTCTGCCGCGCTGGTGTCGTAGGGAACCTGGACGACCCTGAATCCCCTCGCCACCAGGCTCCTTAGAATTCCGAACTTCACCCCGCAGTCGATGAGGACCACCGTGGTGTCGCTCGTGCCGCCGTACTCCACCGGTCGGGGGGTTGAGACCCTCCGGACCAGGTCGGTCGAATTCGGGTCTTGCAGGATCCTCGCTGACCGCTTCAGCCTCTCAAGGTCGGGCGAAGGGCCGACGCTAATCAAACCCAGCATCGTCCCCTTTGTCCTCAGCTTCTTCGTCAGCTCGCGGGTGTCGACGCCTGAAACCCCAGGGACGCCACTCGCCTTCAGCCAGTCGGGGAGCGACGCGCGGGAAGACCAGTGGGAGGGGCACCGCTGAACCTCGGCGACGACGTACCCCGACACCTTCACCGAGTCGGACTCGAAGTGCAGGGGCAACCCCGACCCGTCGGTGAGGTCTCGGCTGGGCACGCCGTAGTTCCCGACGAGGGGCCATGTCTGGACCAAGATCTGTCCGAAGTACGAGGGGTCGGTGAGAGACTCGGGATACCCGACCATCCCGGTGTTGAAGACGACCTCGCCAGAGACTGTCCCTTCCGCGCCGAAGCCAACGCCGGGGAAGATTGTACCGTCCTCGAGGACCAGGACCGCTCTCTGCTCCGCGTTCGGCACTTGGGCGAACTGCTCGCTGGAATTTGGATTTAAGCCTGGTGAGAAGACTCTTGATTCTGCCAGCGTCGAAACGTTAAATCAACGGCGAAGGCCTCTGACCGCCTCCGTTGGTTCCTGGAGTTTCGCAATACACGCCGGTGAGTGAGGCGGTCGGAAAGGCGCTGGCCCAGCTGAGGCTACCAGAGGAAGAGACTGTGCCGACCAGGAAGGCGTTCGGCAGAACCGGTTCTCGGAACGTCGAAAGTCCCTCGGACGTTCCACCCTTCAGCACGTCGCACATGGACGGATTCGCCATAAGAGTTGCCGATTCAGTCGGCGCATCCGAAGCGACGCCGCGCGAATTGAACCTGATCGGCAGCCTGCCTCTTGCCAAGACGCCTTCAGAGCATCTGGCCGCCGGTCAAGCCGTCCGCGTCTCAACTGGTTCCTACCTGCCGAGCGAAGCAGATGCGGTCGTGCCGGTGGAGGAGGCAGCGGTCGTGGGTGACAGGCTTCACATCGTTCGCGAGGTGGCCAGAGGGTCTTTCGTATTCGGAGCTGGGGAGGACGTCCCCAGGGGCAAGCTGGTCGTGAAGACGGGCGAGACGATCCGAGGGCAGGAGATTGGGATGCTTGTCGCACTCGGCATCAGAAGCGTCAAGGTCTGGAGGCGACCCAGAGTCGCGGTTCTTGCCACAGGCAGCGAACTGACAAACTCCATGTCAGCTCGAAGCAGGAAAACGAGAAACAGCCACGCGCCTGTCTTCCTCGCGATGGCTGGTGCCGCGGGATGCGAGGTGGTCGACCTCGGAATCGCCCCCGACAGGGTCGGCGTGATTCTGGATAGAGTCTCTCGGGGCCTCAGGAGGGTCGACTTGATCCTGATGACCGGTGGCACCTCGGTGGGCAAGCTGGATCTCGCCGATGAGGTGCTGTCGCGGCTGAGGCCCAATGTGCTCTGCCACGGCCTGAGAATGGACAGGGGAAGAGTCGCCGGCCTCGCGGTGGTAAAAGGGAAGGGCATAGTGATGATGCCCGGGCCCATCCAGGGCGCGATGAACGCGTTCATCCTCCTCGGTCTCCCCATGATCTCGAGGCTTTCTGGCGGGAAGGTGCCCGAGACGGCCGTGAGCGCCAGGCTGACGAGGCAGTGGGAGGCAAGGAAGAAGTTCCCCAACTTCACCAAGGTGGTCTATCTCAAGGTCATTCGGACTGGGAACGAAACCATCGCTGAACCGTTGGCTGGAGAAACTGAATCGATGTCTCTATTGACGGACTCGAATGCTTACGCCGTCATCCCAGAGGAGGTCACTTCTCTCGAGGCTGGTCGAGAGATTGAAGCGCGTCTACTTCCCGGCTTTTCTTTTGCCCTGTGAGGACCTAGCCGACAGGATCTTCCTTGCCTTTCGCAGGTCTTCCGGGGTGTCGACGTCAAAGAGGACGCCCTCATCGTCCACCGGTACCTCGGAGACCGAGTAGGCACCGCTCTCGACGAGGACTTTGGCTCCCACATCCCCCTTGAGACCGGCGAGCTGAGGGAAGAGGGCCCTCCGGAAGAGGACTGGGTTGCCCCTCCTCCGATGGTACACGGGCACGAGGATTTCGGCTGGAGACCGACGGTAGGCGTCGACCAGCGCTTCGATGGTCGATTTCCTGAGAAAGGGCTTGTCTGCAAGCCCAATGACGACGGCCTCACTCCTGGCATCCACCGCTTCGAGGCCCGCCCCCACCGAGGTGCTGATTCCCTCCCCTGCGCGCGGGTTGATGACGATTCGAAGCCCCTTCCTTCGCCGCGGCTTCCAAGCAGTAGTCGGACTGAGGACCACAATCACCTCGTCGAGGCTGGAGCGCACGAAGACGTCCAAGACGCGCTGCGCCATGGGCTTCCCATCGAGTTCGAGCGTCTGCTTCTGCGCGCCCATGCGTCTGGAGGCGCCGGCCCCCAGAATGATGCCGCTAATCACTTCGCGCGGGTTCGCGTGCAGCCTTACTTTTGGCTTCCCTGGGAGGCGTCTCTAAGCGGGGAAAGCGTTGACCCCTTGCACGCGGCCCGCCCCTTTCATCATCGCGAACCAAGACTCGCCCGAGTCCAGGGTTCCGAAGACCTCGCCGGTCGTCGTGCCGAAGTACACCCCGGGCTCCGTTCTTCCGTCTGTCGCCATCGCGTCCCTCAGGACACAGGTGTGGACTCCCTTCGGTAGGCCGTTGGTCAACTTCTCCCAGCCCGCACCGTCTTTCCTGAAGACAGTGAGCTGACCTTTGATGCAAGAAAGGTGCTTCTTGCAGAGCCCCTGGTACGCAGGGATGGTGAAGAAACGCGAGGAGCCGTTCTCTGTCAGAATGGCTGCGAAGCCGTGTCTGTCATGTTCGGTGGGGCTGATGTCCGACCAGCTCTCTCCCAAGTCGCTGGACTCGAAGACGCCGCAGTGATTCTGCTGGAACAGTGTGCCCGGACGGCTCGACGAGAGGGCTATCTTGTGCGTGCATCCGTGGACGTCCCGCAGGTGATCCTTCAGAGCCTTTGCCGACTTTTCTAGCGACAGGTCCGGAGGTTCCGGCCAAGTCCCCACTGGACAGGCCTCCTGGGTCCCGTTCCGAATCCTCTTCCAGGTCTTCCCTCCGTCGTCCGTCCTGTACGCTCCGTTTCCGGACACGACGATGTAGATCCTGTCTCTCCCCGTGGGGTCGATCTTGATGGTGTGGATGCACAAACCGGTCGTGCCGTTCTCCCAGTCAACTCCCCATTCGGCCCTGGCCGGCGCGGAGTGTAGTCCCAAGACCTCGGTCCAATTCCTTCCGCCGTCTTCCGACCGGAAGAGGTGTCCGTACTGGGTGCCCGCGTACATGACGTTGTGTTTGCGGGGGTCGACTTCCAGCGTCCACGCCTTTTTGACGTTCAGTCCCCTGCTCGAGGGTTTCCAGGTACGGCCGAGGTCATTGGACCTGAAGACGCCTTCGGTGTGCGTCGCCGCAAACAGAGTCCCACTGTTCGGATCGTACGCAAAGCCGTTGACGCTTTCACCCTTCAGGAACCTGGCGCTCCTCTTCCACCTGCGCCTGTCAGAGCCCGAAGAAAACAGGAAGCCGCCGTCGGTGGTGCCAACCGTGACCAGGGTTCGACCGCTCGACCGCTTCACGGTTCCCTGACGCACTGCGCGGATTTAACGATATTTACCAAATCTGCAGCCACCATCATTTCCGGGTGGCCAAGGATTAATATCCCAGCATCGGCGCGCGCAGCTGCTGAGAATGAAGAACACGGAGCTCACGAGACTGATGGACAGCCTGGCCAGCCGAAGGGAGCCCTTCGCACTCGCGACTGTCGTGAACACCGAAGGGTCCACGATTGGAAAGCCTGGCTTCAAGGTCATGATATCAAAGGACGGTGGAATTCTTTACGGTTCGCTCGGCGGGGTCTGTCCCGAGTCCGCCCTAGTTGCAACAGCGAAGAAGACTCTCGCCACCGGGCAACCAAAGAAAGTGAAGGTGTACCTCGAGGACGTCGAGTCTGCCGTCGAAGGAGTCGTGAAGAGTCAGAGTGAAGACGAAATCCACGTAGAGACCAACTGCGGAGGCATGATGGAGATCTACGTCGAACCCTACCTCCCCCAGCAGAGGCTTGTACTCATAGGCGAGGGAGGAAAGGACGACGTCGAAGACTTGCTCGTCAAGCAGGGGAAGATGCTGGACTTCGAAGTTGTCGTCATCGACCACAGTCCAGTTATCAGCGAGCAACCGGACGAGCTCATCAAGGACGTTGATTTCGACCTCTCGAAATTCAAGTTCTACGATTCGGATTCCGTCGTTGTACTCACACATGGCGCGAGGGACGTCGAATCGCTCGAGGCCCTCTCAAAGTCCAAGCTGAGGTACGTCGGACTCATGGCGAGCAGACAGCGCGCTACGGACGATATCGAGGGGCTGAGGAAGAGAGGGGTCGACAAGAGGTTCATCGAGAGCCTGCGGACGCCCATTGGCGCCGATATTGGAGCGATAACGCCCGCGGAGATTGCGTTCAGCATAATGGCCGAGGTTATCGCCGTGAAGTACGGCAAGACGATACCCGGCAGAAGCCTCGCCGCGAACTCCGTGCAGGTCAGGCAGGCACAGCCTAGGCCCGGATAGGCTTCCCTTCTACCCAGCGCCCCGTTCCCCGGACTCTCTCTCGCTTCCAGAGCGGGAGGCCGGTCTTGATTCTGTCGATGGCGTATCTGCAGGCTTCGAAGGCCTCTGCCCTGTGTGTCGACGAGACGGCGACCACAACGCTGACCTCGCCTATTCCGAGTCGCCCCTCCCTGTGGTACATGCTCACCTTCTTGACTGGCCACTTCTTCGTTACTTCGGCTGCGATGACTTTCATCCTCTTCTCGGCCATCTTCTTGTAGGCTTGGTACTCCAGTCCGTCCACCCTCCCGAACTCGCTCCTGTTCCTGATAGTGCCCACAAAGACTACGGTCCCTCCTGCAGCTGGGTCGCCGACCTCTCGCATCGCATTCGAAGGGTTGATTCTCTTCCGGGTCAGGGCAGACCGGACGCGCGCCATGCTATCCGCCCGCCACTGGAGGGAGGACGCCGACCTCGTCTCCGTCCTTTATGCGGTGGCCGGGCTCGGCGATTTCTTGGTTGACCGAAAGACGGAGTGACCTGGCCATGGGCTTCAGGCCCGGGTGCAGGCTCACCAGCAGCTGGAGCACGGCCGTCGCGGTCGGATTGGCGCCGGCCTCGATGAACTCCGCCTGTTTCTCGACGATGTCTCTGGCTCCGGCGAAGTAGATTACCTTGACTCTGGCCAACAGTTCAACCACCGATAGCATTCATGTTTCTGGGCTTTGCCCAGCCTTCCCTGATGGAGGTCATGTAGCCGACTCCGTCCGGCTTCTTCTTGACCACCTCGCGGATGAACGCTTCGAGCTTCGCGTCAGAGCCCCCGTCGCGAATGTATGGCTTCAGGTCGTAGTACTCCGTGTCGAAGAGGCAGGAGAGGAGCTTGCCGTCCGAGGTCAGCCTTATCCTGTCGCAGTCGTCGCAGAATGGCTCGCTCATGGACGTGATCAGGCCGAGGTCTCCCGGGCCGTCGTTGACCGACCAGAGGGCGGCCGTCTTGCCCAGCATTCGGCCCATCGCCTTCAGCCCGTGCCTACTTCCGATGATGTCGACGATTTCCTTGCCGGTTATGACCGCGTCTGGATTCCAGATTCCGAGGCCGTCGAGCGGCATGAACTCGATGAAACGGATCGAGAGCCCTCTCGAGTGCGCGTAGTCGAACAGGTCGTAGATCTCGTCCTCGTTGTAGCCTCGGATGGCTACGCTGTTGATCTTGACAGGGTCCAGGCCGACCTTGATTGCCTCTTCGATTCCCTCCAGGACTCGTGGGAGGGCGTTCATCCCGGAGATCTTCGCGAATCTGTCTGGCTGAAGACTGTGAAGGCTGACTGTTACTCCCCGGAGGCCCGCGGACCTCAGCGCCTTGGCCTTCTGCTTCAGGAACCAGCCGTTGGACGTCATGTCGACCGACTGAATCCCCTTCGTCGAGACCAGGCCCCGTACCAAGTCCTCCAGCCTCGGCCTCAGCAGGGGTTCTCCCCCGGTGACGCGTATGCTTTCCACCCCCATTGTGGCGAGGACGCGCGCGACGTGCTCAATCTCGTCGAAGGCGAGCTGGTCGGCCGTGGGGAGCCACTTGACCTTCGACTTGTCGGGCATGCAGAAGAGACAAGCGAAATTGCATCTGTCTGTGACTGAGATCCTCAGTTTCTTGGCCACCCTTCCCTTGCCGTCGGTGAGCGGAAGGCCTGGGGTTGTGGCTGCGGTAGACGGCATCTTGGCTCGAGCTGCGGCCGAGGCACAAAAACCTTGCGGGGATTCTAACGGAATTGGAAACGTCGGCGCCCACGATGCGCGAAGGAGGGGCCCTGTTCACGGCTCCCCGCGTGGGAGAACCTATATGCCGCAGACGGCGGAGAGCGCGCCGTTGTTCAGACAGGTGGACGTATCCTCGAAACCCATCTCGTACCGCAAGGCGACGGCGACGGGAACGATCAAGCTCAAGCCCTCGACGCTCAAGGTCATAAAGAGGGGCGAGGTCGAGAAGGGCGACCCACTGTCGCTGGCCAGGCTCGCTGGCGTGGTGGCAGCGAAGAAAACGTCAGACGTGCTCGCCCTGTGCCATCCGCTGAGGCTGGACGCAACCCAGGTCAGGGCCGAGCTGATAGAGGGAGGCATAAGGGTGACAGCGACCGTCGTCGCGAAGGAGAGGACTGGGGTCGAGATGGAGGCACTCACCGCGGTCTCGGTCGCTCTGCTCAACGTGTGGGACGTGACCAAGCAGTACGAGAAGGACTCTGACGGACAGTACCCTTCCACACGGATCGAGGGAATAAGGGTAACGAGCAAGGTGAAGAGAAAAGTTGATGCCTCATGAGAAGCACCGGAAGAGCGGCCCGAGAGAGCTAGCCGTCACACTGGTAACGGTGAGCACGAGCAGGTACGCGTCGAAGAGACAAGAAGGCAAGTCAGACGACGAATCGGGAGACGTTGCGAGCAGAGAGATAGGAAGACTCGGACACAGGCTCTCGCGCAGAGAACTGATCTCGGACGAACCGGCGATGATTCGGTCGGAGGTCGAGCGTTTCCTTGGCGGGACAGACGACGTGATGATATTCCTTGGGGGGACTGGGGTCTCGAGGAGAGACGTTACGATTGAGACTGTTCGGCCTTTCTTCGAGAAGGAGCTCGATGGGTTCGGAGAGATGCTGAGGAGAGTCAGCTTCAGGAAGGTGGGAGCGGCGTCGGTGCTGACGAGGGCAACCGCCGGGGTCGCCAGCGGGAAGCTCATCCTCTGTCTTCCCGGTTCGCCCGACGCAGCAGCGACGGCCCTCAGGAGCTTCGGCAGGGAACTCCCGCACATCCTCTTCGTAGCTCGGAGCTGAAGGAAGGCACTCTCGCTTGGCGACAGGCGGTCAGAGGAGGGCGCAGGCTGCGGTTGCAATCGTCGTGCTTCTCGCCCTCCCAGTGCTCCAGTCGGGCTCCAACGGCGTGATCATCGCCTACGGGCGCTCGTGGCCTCGATCCATAGCGATCGACCCGGGGAGAGAGCTGATGTACGTCGACGGTGAGTCTGGCATCTACCCTCCGGACGGCTTTTCCTTCGGGGTGATCTATCTGGGGAACCAAAGCCTTGGCAGGGTTCTCGGGTTGCCGGGCACTCCGGGCGAACTCTCATTGGACGCGAGCTCGGAAACAGTCTACGTGGCTGGACAGAACTCGGTGGCGGTCATCGACGCGCTGAACATGACGGTCGAGCGAACGATTGCGCTGAAGATACCGATCTTCAGCATGGCCTTCGATGGCTCGACCGGCAATCTGCTCCTGACGAGCGGCAACAGTGTGTTTCAGATGGACCCCACCACAGGGAGGCTGATCCGCAACGCCACGGTCGGCCAGGCTGCGGAGGGGATGGCCGTCGACCTGGCGTCTGGAGTCGTGTTCGTGGCCAACTACCTTTCCTCCTCGATTTCGGTGCTCCGCACGACAGACCTCGCGTTGGTCAGGACAATCCAAATCCCTTCGCCGGCCTATCCGTCGAAGCTGTCGCTCGACACCAAGCGTGGTGTCCTCTACGCGACCACCGACGAGCAATCGGTGATCAAGGTGAGTTCGACCACCTATGACGTCCTCGGGAGCATCACGGTGTCCCGTTCGAGTCAGAACGGGACCTACGCACTGGCCGTGGACCAGACAAGTGACAGACTCTTCGTCGCGACCGAGCCCGGGACGACCATTTCGGAGCTGAACGCGACCACCGGAGCCCTCATTTCGACCTTCCCGGTCTATTCTAGTGCCTACGAGATGGCCGTCGACCAGACGACAGGAAAACTGTACGTCACTGACTACCACCAGGTCACGGCCATTACCCCGACGGGCTTCTCCCAGTCCCCGAACTCACTCCTTCAGTACGTTCTCCTGGCCCCGTTGGCGCTCGTGGCCGTAGCCATTGTCGCCTACCT
>DASPPF010000032.1:0-7220 GCA_035625575.1 Nitrososphaerales archaeon
GTCGTCACCAACGACCGAGGTCTGGGGAGGGCGTCGCATTCGATTCCCGGAACGGACGTCGTGCGGGTCGAGGACCTGAGCATACTCGATCTTGCCCCGGGAGGAGTTCCCGGAAGGTTGACCCTGTGGACCGAGTCTTCGCTGGCGACGCTCGCGGCACCAAAGAAGGAGGTTGAAGTAACGGTTGCGGCTTGAAGACGCCCAGAAGATTCTGAAGCGGCCCTACGTCACGGAGCGCACCTTCGAGCAGATCGAGAGGGAGAACAAGCTGTGCTTCTTGGTGGACGACAGGGTGACCAAGAAGCAGATCGCGAGCGCGGTGCACGCGCTCTACGAGGTGGAGGTCAGAGCCGTCAACACCGCCAGGACTACCAAAGGGAAGAAGGCTTTTGTAAGGCTCCTGAAGGAAAATGCCGCAGCCGAACTGGCGAGCAAGCTGGGTCTGGTGTAGTCTTTGGGCAAGAGAATCCTTCAGCGGAGGCGAGGAAAGGCAGGCATCCAATTCAGGGCCAGAACCAGAGGGAAGATTGCTCCTTCGCGGTACCCGAGGATTGAGCCCGGAGGTTCGGGAACCGCCAGGGTCACAGGGATATTCGACGAGAGGGGCAGGAGCGCTCCACTGATGCAGCTCGAATACGGCCAGCGCCAGTTCACTTACGTCCCCGCTGTTGCCGGCGTCGCCGTGGGCAGGGAACTGTCTCTGGGTGGCGGCGCCAGTCACGCAGGGGGCAACATACTTCCGTTGTCGGGCATACCAGAAGGGACGAGGGTCTGCAACGTTGAGCTGAGGCCGGGGGATGGAGGGAGGCTGGTCAGGGCATCGGGTACCTCCGCCGTATTGTTCTCAAAGGCCAACGGCAAGGCGATACTCAAGTTGCCGTCTGGAAAGAACATCTTAGTCGACGAGAAGTGCATGGCCACTGTGGGAGAGGTCGCTGGCGGGGGCAGGCGGGAGAAGCCGTTCCTGACGGCTGGCGCGAGGCACCATGCGATGAGGGCCTCGGGCAAGGTCTATCCTCGCATGAGGGGCATAGCCATGGCAGTAGTCTACCACCCGTTTGGGGGAGGCAGACACCAGCACCCGGGCAAGTCGACCAGCACCTCGAGGAACGCACCTCCAGGAAGGAAGGTGGGGCTGATAGCTCCCAGGAAGACGGGCAGGGGCAGGCTCAAGAGGGCGAGCATGGAGGTCTTGAAGTAGTTGCCGAAGGAGTTCAGGTTCAAGGGACACTCGCTGGAGGAGCTACAGTCCATGTCCACGGAGTCTATGCTGAAGCTTCTCCCTTCGAGGGCGAGGCGGTCGCTCAACCGGGGAGTCTCTGACGAGAAAAGGAAGCTGCTGGAGGACGTGCGGGCGATGAAGGACGGGAAACTGGAGGGTCAGATAAGGACCCACGCCAGAGACATGATCGTGCTGCCGTCGATGGTGGGGCTCACCATCGCGGTCCACAACGGGAGGGAGTTCGTCCCGCTGATGGTGAAACCTGAGATGATCGGGAGGTACCTGGGCGAGTTCGTGATCACCAACAAGAAGGTGGTTCACGGGACTCCCGGCATAGGCGCGAGCCGCTCGAGCCTTTACGTGCCTCTCAAGTGATCCGCTCGATTCTTCTTCACTGAATCGCTCCGGGCGACTACCTGACTTCTGTCTGCGACTGGTCGCGCATGAAGTTGAGGAGGTAGTGGGGCCCGCCCACTCCTCTCCCTGTTGCTCCGCTGGCGTTCCAGCCAGTGAAGCTTTGCGCACCCGGCCAGGCGCCGGTGGTCGAACCGCCCGACCTGTTGGCGTAGACCACGCCGAACTTTATTCCGTCGAAGAACTTCTTGACCTCGACGGGGTCCCTCGAGAAGATCCCTGCGGTGAGGCCGTACTCGGTCTTGTTCGCCTTGTCAATGGCTTCGGCGATTCCGTCGAACCCGTCCACCACAACGAGCGGGACGAAGAGCTCCTCGTTGAATAGCCTGTGGTCGCTCGGCAGGCCCGTTATCACGGTTGGGGCGACGTAGTAGCCCCTGGCACCGATCCCTTCCTTGACCAAGACTCCCCCTGTGACCACCTCCGCCCCAGCTTCGCCAGCCTCCTTCACGGCGTCCTGGAACCTCTTCACCGCGCTCTCGTTTATGACCGGCCCCATGAAGACATCCTTCTCCCTGGGGTCGCCGACCTTCAGCCTCTCGATTCTCTCCGTCAGTGCTGCAAGGAACTTCGGCTTCACCCGGTTCTGCACGTATATCCTCGACGTGGCGCTGCACTTCTGGCCCCCGTAGCCGAACGCGGCCCTCACGCTGCCCTCGACGGCCTTGGGAATGTCGGCCTTCGCCGTGACTATCGTGGGGTTCTTGCTGCCCATCTCGAGGAGTATCGGCTTGGGATAATGCTGCTTCGAAAGGAATCCTCTGAAGAGTCGCATCCCGACGTCCCTCGAGCCTGTGAAGGCTATTCCAGCCACGCCCTCGTTCGACACGAACTCCTCTTCGAAGTTCGCACCCGGTCCGGTGACGTAGTTCACCGCGCCCGGCGGAACGCCCGCGTCCGCGTAGACCCTGTAGAGCATGAGGCCCGTCAGGGGAGCCTCGCTGGTCGGTTTCAGAATCACGGAGTTGCCCGTGACGAGGGCCCCGAGAGCCATGCCGCCCGCGAGCATGAAGGGGAAGTTGAAGGGAGATATCACGGGCCAGACGCCGAGCGGCCTGCATACGAGCCTGCAGTTCTCGCCCGGTCCGCCTGGGCCCATCCGCGACGTGTATCCTTCGTTCTCGCGCATCAGGGTGGCGTAGTACTTGATTGCGTCGATCGCCTCCCAGCACTCGGCCAGCGCCTCGAGCCTGTTCTTCCCTACCTCGTAGGTGATTGCGACGGCGATCTCGAACTTCCTCTCGTCGATTAGCCTGGCTGCCCTCTCGAGGATACGGACGCGCTCGCGCCAGGGCGTTGAGCTCCACTTCGCGAACCCTGCCTTGGCCGCTTCGACGGCGTCCCTGGCGTGGCTCCTCATGCCCAACTGGAAGAATCCCACACTGACCGAGGTGTCTATGGGGCTCCTGTGCTCGAACTCGCCGGCGTCCGAGGTGACTTCGGCCTCCCCGATGTGCATCGGATAGTGACGCCCGAGCTGGCCCTTGAATTTCACCAGGGCAGCCTCGTACTTCGGGTGGATGCTCTCGTCAGCGAGCAGAGTGACGTAAGTGATCTTCTTGGGGGCGGACTTGGCCATGGAGTCTCAGCACCGCTTGTCGCTAATTAACGCTTAGGGGGAAGAGGTCGAGCGGCTTCCTGCTGGACGTACTCTTCGCCACTGGCGGCCGAGTACTCGCGCACGACTTTCCTCTTGACCTCGTCCATGTTCACGGCCTTGCCAGTGATCATCTGCATCGAGGTCATCGACGACGGGTCGAGACCGCACGGCCTGATCAACTCGAAGTAGGACATGTCGGTGTTCACGTTGAGCGCGAAGCCGTGGAAGGTGACCCAGTCGGTCACGGCCACGCCTATGGAAGCGAGCTTCCGCCCCTGAACCCAGACGCCAGGGTGTCCCTCTTTCCTCTCGCCCCGCACGCCGAAGGTGCCTACGGCGGCGATGAGGGATTCCTCCATTGTCCTGACGTGTCTCCGAACGTCGTGGTCTTGGAGCTTGACGATGGGGTAGCCAACCAGCTGACCCGGGCCGTGGTATGTCGCGTCTCCACCCCTCTCGACCTTGAAGACTGGGACCTTCTGCGGTTTGAAGTTCTCAGGAGTGGTTTTCCTCCCGAGGGTGATTACGTTCGGATGCTCTAGCAGCAACAGCGTGTTCGGAGTCTGGTCCGCTGCTCTTCGTGCCACGAGGTCCTTCTGGAGCTGCCAAGCTGCCCCGTATTCGACTGTGCCGAGGTCGATGAGTGCGCCGCTCAAGATTTCAACTGGTGGATAGGCGCGCCCGCAGCAGACTCGGCTGCCTCCATGATCGCCTCCGGGAGAGTGGGATGCGGATGGACAGTCAACGCTATGTCTTCCACGGTGGCCCCCATCTCAATCGCGAGGGCGACCTCGCTGATCAGATTGGAGGCTTCCGGCCCGACAATTTGGACGCCGAGCACCAGCCCGTCGTCGGCCTTCGAGACGACCTTGACGAAACCCTGGGTCTCGCCGGTTGAGAGGGCCCTCCCGAGTGCCGCGAACTGGAATCTCGTGCGCTTCACGCTGAAGCCAGCGGCCGCCGCCTTTGCCTCGGTTAGCCCCACGCTGGCCACCTCCGGGTCGCAGAAGACAGCGTCCGGCATCGCCTTCCAGTCCGCGGCGCTGGGCAGGCCTGCGGCGCACTCGGCCGCCACTACTCCCTCCTTGGACGCCTTGTGCGCGAGCAGCGGCGGCCCCCGGACGTCCCCGACGGCGTAGACTCCCTCGATATTCGTCATCATCCTCTTGTCGGTGGGAATGAAACCTTTCTCGTCAGTCGCCACTCCGAGCCTGCCGAGGTTCAGGCCCTCCGTCCTGGGCCGCCTGCCGACGCTCACCAGGACCTTGTCTGCCTCCACGGAGATTCTTCCCTCCGGCGCGCTAACCTCGAGGTGTGCACCGCTTCCCGCTCTGGCACATGCGGCTACTGTCGACTTCAGGTGAATCTTCGCGCCCCTCGATTCCAGATTCCTCTGCACAACCCTTGCGACCTCCGGGTCGCTGCCTGGCATGAGTTGGTCCATCAGCTCCACAATGGTAACCGCGCTCCCGAGCTTCTGATACATCGAGGCGAACTCAAGGCCGATGGCTCCGCCTCCGACCACGACAAGGCGCTTTGGTGCCGCCCTCAGTTCGAGCGCCTCCTTCGAGGTGACGACCACCTCGCCGTCAAAGGTCAGGCCTGGGAGCGAGATGGGATAGGTGCCGGTCGCGAGCACCAAGTTCTTGGTCGATACCTCCTCCCTTCCCGCTGGAGTGCTGACCGCCACCCTGTTCCTGTCCAACACCTCGGCGGTACCGATAATCACCCTCGCATGGTTTCCCTTCAACAGGAGTTCGATGCCAGAGGTCAGCTTCGCCACAACCTCGGACTTCCACCGCTGCATCTGGTCGAAGTCTACGGAGACCCCAGAAGCCCTGAGGCCGAACTTCTCGGCGTCCTTGACCCTCTCGTAGAGCTTCGAGACGGTGATCAGGGACTTCGAAGGGATGCACCCGTAGTTCATGCACTCCCCGCCCAGCCTGTCCTTCTCCACGAGCACGGTCTTGAGTCCGAGCTGAGCCGCCCTGATGGCGCAGACGTAACCGCCGGGACCGGCGCCGATTACTGTGATGTCAGCCTCCTGCATGTTGCCAGGACTCGGCCGCGCGAGCGAGATGCTGCCTTTAACCTTGCTGGGCCGGAAGCAGGCTACGCGATCAGAGACTGCATCTTCTTCAGGTCCTGCATCGTTTCGATGACTCTGGTTGTGAACCTCGCTGCGTACGCGCCGTCGAAGACTCTGTGGTCGAAGCTCAGCGAGATGTACATCATGTCCCTCGCCTCAATCTTCCCATCCCTGACGACCGGCCTCTTGGCTATCTTGTGGACCCCCATGATGGCTACCTCCGGGAGGTTGATGAGCGGAGTTGCGAAGAGCCCCCCTATCGCACCGACGTTGGTTATCGTGAAGGTGCCCCCGTGCACTTCGTCGAGGGAGAGTTGCCCCTTGCGAGCCCTCTCGGCGAGCCCTTCGATCTCTCTGGCGAGCGCAAACACGTCCTTCTTGTCGGCGTCCCTGAGGACCGGCACGAGAAGCCCCTGGTCGGTGTCGGTCGCGATTCCGAAGTTGTAGAACTTCTTTAGGACGATGTTGCCCGACTGCTCGTCCAAGGACGAGTTGACATAGGGGAACTCCCTCAGGGCCGCAATCGTGGCCTTGATGATGAACGGAAGGTAGGTCAGCTTGACGCCCATTCCTTCGGCCTGCGGTTTCAGGTTCTCGCGCAGCTTCACCACTTCGGTCATGTCGACTTCGTCGACGTGGGTCACCTGCGCGGTGGTTTCCCGAGACTTCACCATCCTGTCCGCGATTGTCCTGCGGACGCCTCGTAGCGGGACCTGCTCCTCCGGACCCAAAGGTCGTTGCGTTTGAACCGTCGCCGCCATCGCCGGAGTTGACACGGCCCTTCTCACGTCCTCGTCCGTTATCCTTCCGCCGGGTCCCGTGGGCTTCACCGACCCAATCTCCACGCCGAGTTCCCTGGCAAGCCTTCGCGTCGCCGGCGTCGCAAGAACTCCAGACGCATCACTCCCGGCCGGTCTCGCAATCGCGCCCGGCGCAACCGGAGCTACAGGCCTTGGCGCCGCCGGGGCTGGCTGGACCGGCTGCGCGGCTCCTTCCTGCGCTATCACAATCATCGTCTGGCCGACTTTCGCGGTCTCGCCTTCCTTCACGAGGATTCTCGAGACCTTGCCGCTCCTCGGCGCCGGTATCTGGACGTTCACCTTGTCCGTCATGACCTCGACGAGAGGTTGGTCCTCCCTTACCGCGTCTCCCTCCCTGACCATCCACTTCAGGACCTCTCCTTCGGCAACTCCTTCGCCTAGGTCGGGTAGCTTGAACTCGTAGTCCAATTCGAATTGCCGGCGAACCGCCCGGTCGGCGCTTTTAGTCTTTCTTGAGTCGCTAGTACCCGGCGAGTTCTACGGCCGCTCTTGCAATCCTTTCCTTGCTTGGGATGTAGAGGTCCTCCTTCTTCCCGAGGGGGACGACGATGTCGAAGCCGGTGACGCGCTTCACCGGCGCCCTCAGGTAATCCAGCCCCTTGTCCGCGACCAACGCTGCGATCTCGGCTCCGACTCCGAAGCTTCTGGGCGCCTCGTGAACAACGATGAGCCTGCCGGTCTTCTTGACTGATGCGAGTATGGCCTCCGAGTCCAGAGGAGAGATTGTCCTCAGGTCCAAGACCTCCGCCGAGATTCCGCTCTCCGACTGCAGCCCGTCCGCTGCCTGCATGGTCGGAACCATCATCGCCCCGTAGGCCACCAGTGTGACGTCCGTTCCCTCTCTCACGGCCCTAGCCTTGCCGATGGGGATGGTGTATTCCTCCTCGGGCACCTCGCCCTTGGGCGAATCGTAGAGCCGCTTCGGCTCCATGAAGACTACGGGGTTGGGCTCCCTGAGCGCGGAGGCGAGCAGTCCCTTTGCCTCGTACGGGTTGGAGGGCGCCACGACCTTGAGGCCAGGGGTGTGGCTGAAGTACGCCTCAGGCGAGTCCGAGTGCTGCTCGGGAGGCCTCG
>DASPPF010000033.1:0-4501 GCA_035625575.1 Nitrososphaerales archaeon
GAACGAGAGACCGAATTCCGCCGCCTTTCGCGGAGCTACGCCTCTTACACCCACCGGGGGATACTTCAGGAACCGCACCGCAGTCTTCGCCTCCTCGGCCGTGTTGACAAGGGGGCAGACGACGCCGTGCGCCCCCATATCGAGGGCCGACTTGATCATGTACTGGTCTATCGCCCCGACCCTGGCGATGGGGCAGACCCTCTCTCCGTTGACCGCCTGTATCAGTCTGCCGAGCGTCTCCCTTCCTATGGGCGCGTGCTCGGTGTCGAAGACGAGCCAGTCGAACCCCAGCCCCTGCAGCTGGTCCGGGACGTCTGGATGGCCAATGGTCACCCACGTGCCCAGCGCGATGCCCCCAGACCTCAGCTTCCTCTTCAGGTCGCACTTCACTTCGTGTCACCCAACGAGTCTGCCACCAGTTCCGCTATGTCCTTGACCTCCATGGGCTCCCCTCCCAGAGTGTTGAATGCGTCCTGGAACATCGTAATGCAGAAGGGACAGCCGACCGCGAGGGTCGTCGCACCCGTGGCTACCGCCTCTTCGGCCCTGATGACTCCGACCTTCTTCTTTTCTTGGACCTCGTACCAGACGTTGGCACCTCCGCCTCCGCAGCAGAAGCTGTTCGTTCGCGACCTTCCCATCTCCTTCAGGGTTACGCCCCCAATCGAGCTCAGCACGTCACGGGGCTCTTCGAAGACGCCGTTAATCCTTCCTAGATTGCACGGGTCGTGGAAGGTCACCGCCTCTTCCATCCTCCCTGGCCGCAGCTTCCCCTCCTTGACCAGCCGTGCTATCAGCTGGGAGTGGTGAATCACCTCAAGTCTGCTTCCGAACTCCGGGTACTCGTTCAGGAAGGTGTTGAAGCAGTGGGCGCAGTGCACCACGACCTTCTTCACACCGTATCCGGTCAGCGTCTCCGTGTTCTTCATCACCAGCTCCTGGAACCTCCCCTCCTCGCCCATCCGCCTCACGGGTTCCCCCGTGCACGTTTCTTCGCTTCCCAGAACCGCGAAGTCGACATCCGCCTCCTGAAGTATCCTCACGACCGCCTTCGCGACCCTCCTCGCCCTCGGGTCGTAGCTCGACTGGCACCCGAGCCAGTAAAGGTACTCCGCGCCCGGCTTGTCCCTGACGGTCTTGACGCCGAGTTCCGCGAGCCATGACTGCCTGTCAGCGGGGGGCAGACCGAACGGGTTGCCGTACTTCGCCACGCTCTCGAGGAAGAGCCTCTTCTTGCCATCCAGCCTGTTCTCGCTCACCAGCGTCCGTCTGAACTCGGTGATGTAGTCCACCTGGTCGATGAAGACCGGGCAGACGGACACGCAGGCGTTGCACATTGTGCACGACCAGAGCTCGGCCTCCCTGATGATGCCGCGCGTGAAGACGTCCCCCTTCTCTCCGGAGCGCATGTCCTTCCCCAGGTCCTGCACCACAACTCTCGGCGACAGGTCCCTGCCGCTCGAGTGCGCCGGGCAGACCTCCTCGCACCTGCCGCAGTTGGTGCAGGCGTCGAGAGCGAGAAGCTGGAGCGGGGCGAAGTCGCCGTTCGAAGTGAAGCTCTTCGGAGTTTCCACCTGCCCGCTCTCCAGCATCTTCTGGAGGTTGAACGGTGTCTCCAGCCTGCCCATCGGCTTCACCGGCGCAACGGCTACGTTCACACCAGAAGTGAAGACGTGGATGAGCTTCGTGTACGGGGCGGCGGCTATGAGGAGCATGACGGAGACCATGTGCGCCCACCAGAACACCTGGTAGAGGGTCGGGGCGACAGCGAGCACTGGAGCCGCCGCGAACAGGGTTGAGAGCCCGTCCCCGATCGGGGAGAAGGCCGCCCATGTCACTGGGTCGACCGCAAGCCTCAGTCCCTCTATGATGAAGCCGGAGACGCCGATCCAGATTAGCGCGCCTAGTATGAGGTAGTCGTCCCGCTTGGTCTCGAGCTTGTCCAGCCTCTCAACGAACCGCCTGTATATCGCTATCATCAGTCCCACTATGAACGCGGCGCCAAGGACGTCGCCGAAGAACTCGAGAGTGAGGTACGTCGGACCCTCGATGAAGACGAAGGGAGTGAATATCGGGAGAATGTCGGTCTGGATGAAGATCAGGGTCGTGTACAGGAGGAGCATTAGGAAGCCAAAGAAGAGGGCGCCGTGCATCACTCCGCCGCCCCTGTCGCGGAGGACCTTCCTCTGCCCGACCCCGAACTCCAGGAATCTCCCGACCTTCTGCCTGACGTCCTTGAAAGCAAGCCCGAGGAATTGTCCCACTCCGATTCCGTAGGAGTGGATGTGGCGGTAGAGCCCGTAGAGCATCACGCAGCCGCAGAAGAAGAAGAGTGCGTACATCACCTCGTACGCGTACGGTGTGTAGCTGAGGATGAGGACCTTCCTGACCGGAATGTCCAGCAAACTTCTCTCGGTCGAATGCGCGGGCTATTTCGGCTTATCTTCTAAGCGCCGAGTCTTCGTCCTGACGATCTTCCCCCCGCCAGCGGGGAGCGCCCTCAGGACATCGTCCACCGAAGGTCCGCGCTCTCCGCCGCCGAGTCGCTTGAGCTCGTGGGCTACCTTCTTCGCCGTCTCGGAGGCCTTTTCCCTGTGCGGCTCGAGCACAACGTAGGACTGGCACGACGCCGCGATGGCTGCCTCTGGGCCGGCGACGACACGACCACTACCGTCCAAGCCCAGAGCCAGCTGGACGAGGTTGCGCGACATCATGTTCTTCTTTCCCCTTATCATGAAGCTCCCCCTTGAAAGGTACTCTCCGCTGGGCGCCGAAGTCCCGACCTGCTCCTTCGTCACCCAATAGGCGTCCGCTGATGCCAGCCCGGTTTTCCACGCGCTGCTGAAGGCGACCGTCGCTTGGGCCACCTCGAGAGTCTCGTCGGGCGTCTGTTCCGTCCCACGCTTCAGGATGAAGAACGGCGAGCCAAAGATGTCAGCATGATACACCGAGTCGCCGTCCTCCAGGTGACGCCTGACCAGCAGCGTGTTGGACTGAGCGTCCCTTCCTCCAATGGCGAGCTTCCCTTCCGAGGTGGTGAACCAACGGAACCTCTCGTACCACTCCCCCCTCCTCGTGCTCAGCTTGGAGGTCTTCTTCTTCCCGGTCGTCTCCTTGGGTGGGGTCCTGCGCGAGAGAACACCTGCGGCATCACGCGCCTCGCCTGCCTTCGCATCCGCCTCCTTCGCCAGTGAGAAGAGGGTCGAAGCCACGGCTTCCACTGACCTGGGAGGGATTCTGGTCCTCGACTCGGCGGCTTCGCCTGCGAGTATCTGGAGGGCTTCCTCAAGGCTCGGCGAGGACCTTGCCCGTTCGGCCGCCGCCCTCAGTCTCTTCGCCTTTTCGATCAGTGCGCCTTCCTGCTCTCTCAGTCTGTTGATGGTGACCTCGGTCTCCCTCCGCCACCGGTCCTCAGGCGTCGCTTGCTCCGTGACCTCCTTCAGCATCGGCTCCACGAACACCTGGTCGCAGAGGGAGCTCATCGTTTGGGCCGTCTTCGTCACCTCGAAGGACTCGGGCGCAATCGCGAAGAGCTCCTGTGCGTCGGGCGGTCCCGCGAGGCAGGGGCTGGGCGTGCTTCTCGCCTCGCCCACTATTCCAAGTATCTCGCCGGCTATCCTGTCCGCCTCGGCCGAGGCTTCGCCGGCCGGGCTGGACTCCTCCAGGCCGACCCTTCCCAAGACCTCCCTGACGTACTTCCGCGGCAGGGCAACCTGCCTGCCCAAGGCTCCGCCCAGGGTCTTCTCCCTTCGCATCGCCTCTCGCAGCGAGTCGCCGGCGACCTCCGCAGGACTGAGCCTATTCTGCGGGGGAGGCGCGTATCGTTCGCCTCTGCGCAGCCTCCGCTTCCCCGTCCTCCCTTCTCTGAGCGCCAGGACCACCTTTCCACTGCCGTCGGTGACGACTAGGTTCCCCGGGGGCATGAGCTCCAAGATCACGTGTCTGAGCGACTCCCCCTCTCCCATGGTAAGGTCGTACACCCTGTCGAGGTCAACCTGGCCTGCGCCTGTGAACCTCAGCCTCTCGATTTCCGACCTCAGCTTGGACGTGAACTCGGTGGTCTCGGACCTGGACTCGATTCTGTCGCTGACCCAGGCCCCATGACTCGGAGAAAGCACGAGAAGGCGGTCCGCTCCCTCGGGGTGCCTGAACCTGACGATTTGGTTGTCGCCAATCGAAAAAACGTTATTAACGTAGGTCCGACGCAGCGCCTCTCCAATCTCTCTGGTTAGAGGAATAATCTCAATGCCTGACAGTTCTGCCACCGATGCCCACCGCGCCGAACTTCCGCCGACCCGCCCATTTGATAAGCTCTATTGGCTCAGAATCGCTTGCGGCGTTGCTGCGGGGTTCTTCTCAGAGTACATCTGGAAGCTTCCGGGCGCAGACTGGACGTTCGGAATCACGGTGTGCGTCGGCATCTACCTCCTGAGCTACTATGCCGCGAGGTACATCTGGTACAGGAAGCTGGAGCCGACCAAGCTGAGCAAGATATACACCA
>DASPPF010000034.1:0-14199 GCA_035625575.1 Nitrososphaerales archaeon
CGCCGCGAGTATGATCGGAAGAGAATCCGCGAACCTCCCAACTCCCCTCCCCGCCAGCTGAGCGCCCACGACCGTTCTCGCACCCCTGGTGTAGACGAGCGAGCACGCCAGCTCGCCTTTCCAGGTCTTGGATGCTTCCTCGACGTCCAATCCGAGCCCGACGGATTCGGCGAAGCCAAGCCCCGCCGACGCGATGCTAACGCCCACCAGCTCCACCGAGAATGAGCCTACGACGCTTGACGACACAGTCCTGCCGGAAGCGTTAGCTCCCGCCACCGCACCCATCAGCTTCGCTGCCGACTCGAACATCACAGAGACGGTGCTCTTCCCCGCGTTCAGCTCCGCGCAGTCTCCGGCTCCGTACAGGAATCGCCTGCTCGACTGCATCCGCTCGTCGACAACAATTCCGCCCGACCGCCCCAGAGTTGCTTGCACCTCGGGTACGCGCGGAGCCTGTCTCGGGACAACTACGAAGCAGTCTCCCGGGATGACCTCGCCGGAAGCCACCACCGCTTCGACCCTCTCCATTCCTGCCACTTTCTCCGGCTTCGCGTCCACGACCTGGATTCCCCAGGACGAAAGCGCGTCCACTACTATCCTCCTGGGGGCGCCGTTAAGCGAGGGCATGACCCCGCCCGGAGAGAGCATGGATACAGCGATGCGCCGCGAGCGGAGCCTCTCCGCGACCTCGACAGCCACCGGCCCAGAGCCGCTGACTACAGCCTTGCCGTACTCGCCGAATCTCTTGCCCAGCTCGGCGAACGCGGACCGAGAGTCCAGGACGTGAACGCCGCTCTTTCGGATTCCGTCAATCCTCTCGGGAACCGGAGCGCTGCCGCTGCACACTATGACCGCGTCGAACTGCGTCCTTCGCCCTCCCGCGACCACAGAGAGGTCGTCGGAGACCTTCGAGACGCTCTGGTTGAACTGAACCTCCGCGCCCGCCGAGAGTATGGACGCTTCCTCGCGGGCGGCCGGACGCTTCTTCTCGACGCCCAGCACGGAGGGCCACGAACTCTTCGGAGGCGGTATCCGTTCGCCTGCCTCGAAGAGGACGACGCGCGCGCCGTTCCCCGCGGCTACCTTCGCCGCCTCGACGCCCGCTGTGCCAGCGCCCACGACGGCCACTCTGGGCATGGCCTGGGACAGGCTTCTGATGGTTATAACATCCCGTGTAAGTGCGGCGGCCGTGCTTGCGGGTGTAATCGGGAAGCCGAACGTCGGAAAGTCCACCTTCTTCGCGGCAGCGACGATGAAGGACGTCGCCATCGCCGACTACCCCTTCACCACGATAAAGCCGAACATCGGTGTCGCGCACCTGAGGACGCAGTGCGTCTGCAAGGAGATGGGAGTGAAGGACAAGCCCAGGAACTCGGCATGCATCGACGGGACCAGACTGATCCCGGTGGAGCTAGTTGACGTGGCGGGACTTGTGGAGGGAGCGTCCCAGGGGAGGGGGCTGGGGAACCAGTTCCTTGACGACATCAGGCAGGCGGACGCCCTGATACACGTGGTCGACGCGTCGGGTTCAACGGACGCGGAGGGCAGGAAGGTCCAGGCCGGCTCCCACGACCCCACCCAGGACGTGGGCATGGTGGAGCGCGAGTTCGACCTGTGGGTCTACGGGCTCCTGAAGAAGGACTGGGAGAAGGCGGCGAAGCTGACCGAGCAGACCGGAGGGAAGATACTCCACCACATCGGAAACAGGCTGACCGGGCTCTCGATATCCGAGGGCGAGATTGAGCAGGTCATGCTGCACCTGCACCTCGTGGGCGAAAAGCCCACGCTCTGGACCGACGAGCAGCTGATGGAGTTCGTGACGCAGCTGAGGCGGCTCGCGAAGCCCAGCCTGATCGCGGCCAACAAGGCGGACCTCCCGTCATCGGCGCCGAACATAGAGAGGCTGAAGACCAGCGGAAGGACCGTGGTTGCGTGCGCCTCCGAGGCCGAGCTTCTCCTGAGGAAGGCGGCAGACCATGGGCTTGTCACGTACGTTCCGGGCGACAAGGAGTTCAAGGTGCTCTCCCCGGAAAAGCTCAGCCCAGCCCAGACTGCGGCAATCAGGATGGTGGAGGAACGCGTCATGAAGCCTTTCGGAGGGACCGGCGTTCAGGAAGCGATCAACGAGGCCTACTTCACCCTGCTCAAGGCCGTGGTCGTCTTCCCAGTCGAGGACGAGACGAAGCTGACCGACAAGGAGGGGAACGTGCTTCCAGACGCGTTCGTCATGAAGGGAGGGTCCACGGCGCTGGACCTCGCCAGGCGGGTCCACACGGACCTCGCGGAGGGCTTCCTCTACGCGATAGACGCGAGGACCGGGAAGAGGCTCGCCGGAGACCACATACTTGCGAACAGGGACATCGTGAAGATAGTGTCAGGCGGCAAGCGGGGCTAGCGCTTCGGGCGCCTTCTGTTCCGGCCTCGAGACGAGCTTGCTCTTCCTTATGCCCACATGACGCAGGTGGGTCACCCTCTTGGCCTCGTTGTACACGTCGGAGGCCACCTTCTGGAGGACCATCTCCTGCGCGAACTGGTCGTAGGTGAGACTGGCTGCCCTCTCTCCTATCACCCTGTCCATGATCAGGCGAAGGTCGTGTTTCTTGGAGCTGTTCATCTTCCCCTGCGACAGCGCGGTGCAGTAGACCCTGACCCTGTAGCCGTCCTTGGTCTTGAACTCCTTGATGAAGTCGGACATGGACGAGCCCCTCCGTATCAGGCTCCTCAGGAACTCCCGCGAATACTCGTGCCCCTTGAAGATCGATTTCGCGTCCTCCCCCTCCACCTTGTCGACCTGGAAGAACAGCTTGTAGTTGTAGTGCTGCGGGTCTTGCTTCAGGATGTCGTAGAGCGTGGTCTCGACGACCCTCCCTCCGGGCTTTTCGATGTCCGTCAGGGGGATTTTTGCGACAGGGGCGTCGCCGAAGGACGGTGAAGCGTGGACTGTGACCCAGGACTTCAGCTTCCACTTGTCCCTTACCTTGGCGACCTTCTTTGGCAAACTTTAGGCCCCGCCTTGGACGAGCTTATAACTTCACTGAGCTTCCAACCGCGTTACGCCGCTCATGTAGGGATGCAGAGCCTTCGGGATGGCGACCGTGCCGTCCTTCTGCTGGAAGTTCTCCACTATGGCCACGAGGGTCCTGGTCACCACGCCAGTGGAATTCAGAGTGTGGACCAGCTTGGTGGGCTCGCCGGGCTTCTCCCTGTAGCGAATCAGCAGCCTTCTGGCTTGGTAGTCGGTTATGTTGCTGGCGGAGGCCATCTCCCTGTACTTCTGCTGCGAGGGCAGCCAGGCCTCCAAGTCGTAGGTCTTGGCTGACATGAAGCCCGTGTCGGCGCTACAGAGAGCCATCAACCTGTACGGTATGCCCAGCTGCTGGTAGATCGTCTCCACGTTCGCCACGAGCTCTTCGTGGAGCTTCCAGCTGTCCTCGGGTCGACTGAACACGACCTGCTCGACCTTGTAGAACTGATGGGCCCTGAAGATGCCCTTCGTGTCCTTGCCGTGGGCGCCGGCCTCGGCCCTGAAGTTGGGGCTGAAGCCGCAGTACTTGAGCGGGAGCTTTGAGGCGTCTAGGATCTCGTCCATGTGCATGGAGACCAGCGCGTGCTCGGACGTGGCGATGAGATGCAGGTCCTCGCCCTCCACCTTGTAGATGACCGGGCCGAAGTCCTCAAGGTTCACCACGCCCTGATAGGCGGCCCTGTTGAGCATGAAGGGAGGCTCGACCGGGGTGAACCCCCTCTTCTGCAGGAAGTCGAGGGCGAAGTACAGTATCGCGTGCTCCAGCTTGACCGCGTCGCCTTTCAGGAACGAGAACCTGGCGGCGGAGACCTTTGCGGCACGCTCCATATCAACCATTCCAAGGTCCGAGAGAATGTCGACGTGGTGCCTCGGCTCGAAGCCGAACTCGGGGAGCTTGCCCCACTTCCTCACGACGACGTTGTCCTCCTCGCTCGTGCCCACGGGGACGGACTCGTGGAGCAGGTTGGGAATGCTCATCAGAATCTGATTGAGCCTCGCCTGCTTCTGGTCCGCCTCCGCATCGAGAGCCCTTATCCTGTCAGGAATCTCCTTGACCTCCTTCAGCTTCTCGTCAGCCGACTTTCCCTGCTTCTTCAGCGCTGCAACCTCTGCGGTGACCTGGTTCTGCCTGTGTCTGAGCTCCTCCACCTGCGTCTTCAGTTTCCTCCACTGGACGTCGGAGTTTATCGCCTCGTCTATGAGCGCCAGCTTCTGGGGAGCCCCACGCCTCTGCATCCCCTTCCTGACAGCATCGGGATTCTCCCTGAGCAGCTTCACGTCTAACAAGGCGGTCTTCTCTCCCCTATCGGGTCTTCTCTCGTGATATTAGCCATATCTCTCTGAAGAGCGCGACGTCGCGCACAACGCTGCGGACCGTGTTGAACCCCGACTGCAGCCTTTCCGAATCGACCCTAAGGGCGACTGAGTTGGACACCACCTTCATGGCGAGGCGCTGGTCAGGCGGGATGACCCTGTTGTCAGGGGCGAGCACGGCCGCGAGCTTCTCTGCGGTGGCTGGGTTGCGACACCTGATCCTTAGGAGGAACCTCGAGCTCAAGCGACAATCTTTTCCAGCACGAGCTTAGAGAAAGCTCCGGCCCTTGCGGAGGGGATTTTGGCTCCTGCCGCCATGCTGTGACCGCCACCCACGCCATCGACCGCCTCGGCGGCCTCTCTCATGACCACACCCAGATTGACTGGCTTCCCGTAGGCGTCGCCCACCCTCGACGAGATCTTGAGCTCGAACTCTCCGGACTTCGCCGTTGCGACCACGACCTTGTCCTTGAACTGTTGGGAGGAGGTGATTATCGACGTCACCGGGCCGAGCAGCTTCTCGTCCACCATGTCGTCGCCGCGCAAAAGCACAACGCTGCCGTGCAGGGTCGACCTGGTGCCGTCGGCGGTCAGGCCCTGGACCGCCTTGTTGATGCTCGTCCTGTAGTCCGCCAGCGCGCTCATCGCCCCTCTGAGGGCAGCGCCCCTGTCTCCGAGGCAGAGCGCCATTCCAATCCCCGCCAGCCCCATCCTTCCGCAGGCGTTGAGCGTAGTTGCGAACTCCCTTGCGTCCCTCAGAGGAGTGAACGAATCCTCCGATGGGAGGGTGTAGACCTCGCCGATCAGCCCGGACAGCACCTCCGCAGAGCCACCGTTGGCTCCGACCGCACCCGCAATCAACTCTGTGACCTTCATCTTCTCGTCGCCAGTGAGCTCAGCGGTTGTCCTCCATCTCGAACCGTCCTTGATCTTGACCCCAGCCTGCAAGAGAGCGGCGAGGACCGCGTCCTTGCTACCCGACAGGCCTGGAAGGAAGGGCGTCGTAGTTAGTGCAATCGATTCGTGGACCGGCCTTGTCTCCCGGCCGGTCAGAGTCAGGTCTTTTGCCACAAGAATCACGCCAGCGGTCTGGGCGTCACCCAGCGCCACTCTGTTGAGCCCGGTGAGAGACCTTCCCGGACCCGTGTCCTGCCTGTCGGCGACCGAGCCGACCACTGCGAGGTGGGAGAGTTCCCTGTTAGACCCGTCCATGGCCAGCGCAAGGAGGTACGCCATCGTTGACGCGCAGGCTTCCCTTCCGCCGTCGTATCCATACTGCCAAGCGTTCAGGAAGTAGGGCCTGGAGGCGTACCCCTCTGGAATCTGGTGATGATCGATGGCGAGGAACCTGCCATGGAGCGACTCCTCGAGCTCGCTCCCCAGCGTGGCTGCGAGGTCGGTGAAGACAACGAAGTCGTTGTCCTGCCCATGAAGATCCCTGACTCTCTTCTTGTCGAGGTCGGGAATCGAACGCACGGTGACGTCCGCCCCCTTTCTGGCGAGGGCGGCGAACATTATCGAGCCGCTCGCGAGCCCGTCCGCGTCGATGTGGGTCAGGACGAGAATCTTCTTTCCCTGCCCAGAGAGCCCGTCCAAGTTCTGGGCTAGACCCTTGAGTCTCGCGAGAAGGCCTTCCAAGTCCGGCGTTTGGAGGAGCCACCCCCACTCTAGGCTAGCTGGGCAACTACCGTCGTGTACTTGAAGCTCTTCGGGAGCAGGCCTCTATCCTTGTAGTACTTCGAAAGTCGGTAGATCTTGGCCTCGACAAGCTCGAGCGAGTGAACGTTCTTCCTGTCGCCCTTGTGCTCGGCAAGATGCCTCTTGATCCTCTCTGCTCTGTCGATGAGGTCCCTCAGGTCCTGGGGCAGCGGAGGGGCAGCCTTTCCCTCGACAAGAACCTCCGTCACGGACTTGCCGAGTAGGGGCTTCACCAGGGGAACGCCGTAGTCGTCCCTCAGCACCATGCCGATTTGACCCGGAGTCAGACCATCCTTCGCCAGCTTCAAGATCGCTGCCTTCGTCTCGTCCGCGCCGTAGGTCACCCAGGAGGGCGTGGACGTGCTGGTTGGCCTGGTCTGATGCGACTTGCCGTGCCTGTGAGAGTGTATCCTAGCCAAAACCCAGACAGCTCGACCGACTCCTGCCAGTTGTGCTCATAAAGATTCCTTGCTGCCGCGCGAAAGCAGCCACACTCCCATCGCCCTCAGCGCCTTCGCTCTGTGGGAGACCCGGCACTTCTCCTCCAGCGAGAGTTCGGCGAGAGATTTGTCGGAGCCCCGAGGGACGAAGACGGCGTCAAAGCCGAACCCGTGCGTCCCGCGAGGATGCACTGCGATGCTTCCATTCAGTCTGCCCGTGAAGACTCGCGGCCTCCGGGAGCTTCCGACGAACGCCACGGCGCTGACGAACTCTGCCGACCTGTCGGAAGATCCAGGGAGGAGACGCAGCAATCCCTCGGGACCAATCGTCCTGTGGACGAAGGCTGCGTATGCCCCCGGGAAGCCGCCCAGAGACTTCACGAAGAGCCCCGTGTCCTCAACGAAGAAGGGACGGTCCTGCCGGGCCGCCAGCGCGGACGCGGCCGAGGAGGCGACGACGGCAACGTCGTCCGACTGCAGCTCCCTTCCCTTTGTTCTCAGCCTGCCGAGCCGCACGCCGTACTCGCCCAGCACCAGCCTCGCCTCGGCGAACTTCGAGTCGTTGGAAGTCGCGAAGTAGACTCTACTCGACGCGGGCATACCTTCCCCTCCTCTCGATCGCTTTCAGCTGCCTCAGGACGCTCTTCGCGCCCTCATCCCCGGACACCTCCCTGTAGCCCTCGAAGAGGGCCTCGATGGCCACGCCGGCTACGGGCGCGTGGGCCCCGGTGATCGTCTCCTTGATCAGCCTCATGTCGACAGCGTGGTCCTCAACGCGCGTCGAGTGGACCGAGAGGCCGAAGTCGAGGAAGACGAGGCTTCCGCTCCTGACTATCACGTTGGCGGTCGTGAGGTCGCCGTGCATTATGCCCGCTCCGTGGAGCCTGGCGACGCTGCTTCCGAGCTTCCGAAAGAGGCCGGTGGTCTCCCGCGTCTCCCCGTCGGCTATCGCGTCCTTCATTCTGGTGCCCGCGATGTACTCCATGACCAGGGTCGCGCGCCCGGGACTGAGGAAGTAGACGAAGGGCGCCTCCACCCCGGCTGCCTTGGCAGAGGCCAGCATGTTTGCCTCGTGTATGGTGCGCTGCGTTCTTAGCACGCTGTCGAGCGTATCCAGCCTGTACTCCATCTTCTTCCGTATCTTGTAGACAGCGGGAATGCCGGCCCAGGTCCCCAGGAAGACGTCCGCCTCCGCCCCCTTGTACAGAAGGCGGCCCGGGGGACCCTCAGTTTCTCCAAGGGATATCGACGGAATCAAGCCTCCACGATTGCAGGACGGTCGAGTCTGCGACAGGTACCCTCACGCCCGACTTGAACGCAAGGTAGCCCGTCCAGGCTATCTGCGCTCCGCAGTCTCCGCTGTATTCGAGGGGAACGGAGCTGTATCTCGCGGAATGCCTGGCGGACATGGTCGTCATCATCTGTGAAAGCCTGCGGTTGGCCGCGACTCCGCCGACTATCATCAGCTCGCCCTTGCCGGTGAAGGCCAGCGCCCTCTCCGTCACCTCGACTATCATGGCGAAGGACGTCTCCTGAATCGAGAAGCAGACGTCCTCGAACCCGTGCCCATTGTCCAGGAGCCGCTTCGCCTCCGTCAGCATCCCCGAGAGGGAGACGTCGTTGCCCTTCACGCTGTAGGGGAGAGGAAGGTAGGCCGACGACCTAGACGCAGCCGTTTCTATGGACGCCCCGCAGGGAGAAGACAGGCCCGAGTGCCTGCCGAATTGGTCGAGGAGCTGCCCAAGAGTAAGGTCGAGCGTCTCGCCGAGAACGCGCCAGCGGCCAGTGGAGTAGGCGATGACCATCGTGTGCCCCCCGGAGACCAAGAGCACGACCGGGTCCCTCGTCCGCGTCAACATGCATCCCAGCTCGATGTGCCCGACGGCGTGGTTGACCGGGACGAGGGGTCTCGAGAGCGAGGCGGCCAGCGTGCGCGCGACGACGGCACCCACCCTCAGACACGGGCCCAGACCCGGCCCCATAGAGTAGCAGACGGCGCTGATCTCGCCCCGGTCTATTCCGGCCTCTTCCAGAGCCTCGCGAAGGACGGCGGGGGCCGCGGCCAGGTGGCTCTTCGAGGCCTCGAACGGATGTATGCCGCTGCCCTCGGGAGGGACGTAGACGTTCTTCGAGTTAGAGAGAATCCTGCCTTCCGAGTCCACGACCGAGGCAGAGAATGTGTGTGCTGTGCTCTCGATGCCGACTACGTGCTGCCTCATTCGCCGCCCTACATCTTCCTGGACTGCCTGTAGAGGTCACCGAGCAGGTTGACGTACGGCTTGACCTCGACGAGGAAGTCTTCAAACTTCGCCCTTTCGAAGGAGGAGGTTCGCTTCCCGTTCTCCTCGACAATCTTGGCGGCCAGGACTATGCCAGAGCTCCTCTCGGCCTGCGACTTCGTCAGCTTCGGGAAGTGGAACAGAGCGCCGTATCCGACCTTCTTCTTTCCCCTGGTGAAGACCAGGTTGTAGTACATGCTCATCGTCTTCGTGAACTGGGCGAGCTGCTTCTTCCTGCTCTCGCTCCTCTTGACGCTGTCGAAGTCCTGCGATGCCAACGTGTCTATCATCTCCTTCAGCAGCTTCATGTCGGCGACCTTCTGGGTGTAGCCCGCATATTCGATGGGCATCTTGTAGACGCTCTGCATTATCTCGTCCCAGTCGTCGAGGACTACGAAGCTCTTCTCGTCAAGATTCATCTCGCGCTTTAGCTCGTCAGAGAGTATGTCCTCCACTGTGAGTTTGCGGGCCATACGAAAGGTGCGCGAAGGGCATATAGTTATGACTTGCGGACGCCGACCGACGTTGAAGGGTCCCATCCAATCGGTCGAAGTGTCATACCTTGTGCACGCAACAGAGGACGCGCAAAAAATCGGCTCGGCCGTGGAGTCTATCTTCGGCCCCCTGGGCGAACCGAAAGTCGACGCGATGGAGGGCCACTTCGGCAACGCAATCACCAGGGTCAACCACCACGTCACTGGCGAGGACGCTGCGCGGGCCTTCGCCTCGCTGACCTCCAAGATGGGCTCCGGCCTGAAGCAGAGGCTGAGGAGCGAGGTCGGAGATCACCTGGATGAGCACTCCGCCTTCTACCTCAGGCTCGACAAGCAGCGATTGATCGAGGGGGCTCTGGAGCTGGCGGAAGCCGACCCGGTCCGGCTGCGGGTCAAGCCAAGGCTGTACATGGCAAGGGGAGGAGCGGCTTCGCTCTTCGCGGGGCTCCTTTCTTGAGGGAGAGAAGACCGAAGCGGTACGTCCTGATTCAAGCAGAAGGGACGCTGCCTCCCAAGGAGCTGAGCACCCTGACCAGGATGCTCGAGCAGCGCCACGGGAACCTGGGGTTCACCCTCGTCGACGGCCAGCGCACCTCCATCATAGTGAAGACGGACAGGGCCGTCGCGGAGGACATCAGGGAGTCCTTGTCCGCAGCCACTTTCGGCGGAGTCCGCGTGCGGACCGTCCTCACGTCGGGCGGCATCGGTAAGCTCAAAAGGCGAGCAACTAGGAGTTCTGCGACAGAGGATGTCAAAGTTCCTCAGCGATGAGTTCTTCGGCGAGCTCCAGGGAGCGCTCTCCTCCGACCCCAAGTGGACAGAGACGACGAGAGGCGTGAAGACGACCATCCTGCTCGGAGTGACGGATACTGGGTCCAACTACATCGTCAACGTCGACGAAGGCGCGACGAAGATCCAGAAGGCAGAGAAGGGGGCTCCGGCGGAGTTCAGCTTCGAAGGGACTTACGACGCGTGGACCAAGGTCGCCAAGGGCGAGATGGACATGCAGGCGGCTGTGCTGAAGGGGCAGCTGAAGTTCAAGGGCTCGATCACGAAGATACTCATGTACAGGGACAGGTTCATGCGCATCGCCGAAGTGCTGAAGGGCCTTCCAAAGGAATACTAGGCCGCGACGAAGACGTAGTACGGGTTTCCCTCCTTACTTATCCTAGCTTCCACGCGCATCTTCATGCCGGGCTTCGCAGCCTCGGGAGAGACCCCCTCCAGCCAGGCCAGCACCTTCAGGCCCTCGGCCAGCTCGCCTATGGCTATGATGTAAGGGTCGGAGTCCGCGAAGCTCGCTGGCGTGATCTGCACATAGGTGAAGGTGACCAAGGTCGCCTCCCGGCCGAGGTCGACCCACTCGAACTCGCCGCTCATGCACTTTGGGCAGTCTGCCTGGGGCGGGAAGCTGACGTTGCCGCACTTGGAACACTTCGTCGTGACGAACCGCCCCTGCTTCAGCGCGTCCCAGAACTCGTGGGTGCGCGAGATGGGTATGTCGAACCTTAGGGTCAGCGCCCTCCTCGAATGAAGGACCCGCTCTGGTTCCATGGTCTCAGTTCCTCGACAGGAGCGTCACGTAGGCGTAGTGGCCGGTGCCCCCGACGTTGTGGACAAGGCCCAGCCCGTTCTTGATCTTGGCCTGATGGTTCCCCGCCTCCTGCCTGAGCTGCTTCGTAATCTCGACCGTCATGGAAACGCCCGTCGCGCCGATGGGATGCCCCTTCGCCTTCAATCCCCCGTCTAGGTTCACGGGGATTCTTCCTCCGACCTCGGTCTCGCCGTTTCGAATCAGCTTCGCGCCGTCCCCCTTCTTGCAGAAGCCGAGGTCCTCATACGCCATCAGCTCGGCGATTGTGAAGCAGTCATGGCAGGTGGCGACGTCGACCTTGTCGGGCGAAGTCTTTGCCGATGCGTAGGCCCGCTTTGCGGCCTCCACGGAGGCCTGGAGCCCCACGTAGTCAGACCTCTTGCTCAGGTTGGCAGAATCGGACGAGTAGCCGACGCCCTTGATCCAGATGGGGGTGTCCGTCAGCTTCTTCGCTACCTTCTCCTCGGCGAGCACCACGGCAGCGGAGCCGTCTGTGAGCGGGCACGCGTCGTACAGCTTCAGGGGCCAAGAGACGACCTGGGAGCCCAGAGCCTTCTCCAGGGTTATCTCCTTCTGGAACTGGGCGAGCGGGTTCATCGCCCCGTAGTGGTGGGCCTTCACTGCGACCCTGGACATGTCCTCCTCGGTGGTGCCGAACCTGTTCATGTGGGCGACCGCGTAGAGGGCGTAGTAGGCCGGGAAGGTCATGCCGTAGTTCTCGAACTCCCACATGTACGAGCCAGCCCGGCCTATCAGCTCCACGGACGTGAGTGTGTCCACCTCTGTCATCTTCTCCACTCCCACGGCCATTGCGACGTCAGCCTCGCCGCTGAGTATGCTGTTGTAGGCTGCCTTCACGGCGGCGCTCCCGCTGGCGCACGCAGCTTCGACCCTCATGGTCCCGACGGAGCCTAGGCCCGCGTACTCGTTCACTATCACGGCCGGGAGGGATTCCTCGTACCACCCTCCGGCGGTTCCAACCACGACGTTCTTGATGTCCTTCTTGTCGACTCCTGCGTCGTCAACGGCCCGCTTGATGGACTCGAACGCCAGCTCGGCGACGTTGACGTCCGTGCGCTTGCCGAACCTGGAGTGGCCTATTCCCACCACTGCAACTCGCGTCAATCTAGAATCTTCCGATGGTTCGGTCGTTTCGCATGTATTTGAATCCCGTGCGGCCGCTCACCCGTCAGAGTACCCCCATCTCTCTGGCGACCTCTTTCATGATGGTGAGCCGCTGGATGTCGTTGGTGCCTTCGTAGGTCTTGATTATCTGGGAGTCTCTGAGAATCCGTTCAACGTCCATGTCTGCCGAGACGCCGTAGGCTCCCATTATCAGCATGGCCATGTGGGCGTTCCTCTCCGCCGCCTCGGTCGCAGTGATTTTTGCGATCGACGAGGCAAGGACGAAGTCCTTGCCCTTCATGCTGCGCATCGCGGCCCAGTAGGTGAGCAGGCGCGCGGTGTGGACTCCGGCGGCCATCTCTGCTATCTTGAACTGAACCTGCTGGTAGGTGAGCAGAGGGTTCCCAAAGGTCTGCCTCTGGGTGGAGTAGTTGATGGCCGCCTCGAGGGCAGCCTGCGCGAGACCGGTCCCCTGCGCTGAAACGCCGACCCGACCGTGGTCGTAGGTGCTGAGAGCAATCTTGACCCCTCCTCCGAGCTCACCCACCACGTTCTCCTCTGGCACTTCGAGGTTGTCGAACGTGAGCTCGACGGGCTGATCGCCCCTCAGGCCGATAACGTCAGTCCGCTGCCCGACGTTGAGGCCCGGCATCCCCTTCTCCGCGATGAAGGCCGTGATGCCGCGGTGCCTCTTTTCGGACTGCATCGGGCTGGTCCTAGCGAATATCAGGAACGTGTCAGCCTTGTCCCCGTTGGTGATGAACATCTTCCTTCCGTTGATGACGTACTTGTTCCCAGTCTTGGTGGCTGTTGTTGCAATCGCGGCGACGTCGGACCCCGTCCCAGGTTCCGTCATCGCGTGCGCTCCTATCTTCTCGCCCTTCACCAGCGGGACGAGATAGCGCTTCTTCTGTTCCTCGGTACCGAAGACGAAGAGGGGAGTGGAGACCAGATAGGACGCGCCGACGACTGCAGAGGAGGCGGCCGAGAACCTGGCAATCTCCTCCGTGGCTATCGTGAGGGAGAGCTCGTCCCCTCCCGCGCCTCCGTATTCCGGCGGAAAGGACACGCCGAAGAGGCCGAGGGCGGCTGCTTTCTTGACGAGAGCCATGTCCATCTTGTTCTCCTTGTCTATCTTCCTGGCCAGTGGCGCCACCTCCTTCTCGGCGAACTCCCTGACTGCCGTTCTGAACGACTCGTGCTCTTCAGACAGGACGATCGTGTAGTCGGACGGAGAGAACGAAAGGGTGCCCATTCAGGTCGCTCCCGCTCGTACCGTCGATATCAGTCTTCCCTACTCTCCCTTGAACTCGGGCTCGCGCTTCCCGAAGAACGCAGAGATGCCCTCGGAAGCGTCCTTGGTCGAGAGTAGAATGCCGAAACCTCCGGCCTCGAAGAGCTGGCCGAGGTCGGTGGGGACCTGGGTGGACATGTTCAGCGCCTGCTTGGCGAACTTCAGGGAGAGAGGCGGTTGCTTCGCGAGCTTGGCCGCGAATTCGGTGACGCCGGCCTCGAAATCTGCCTTCTTGAACACGCGGTTAACGAGTCCAACCTTCAACGCCTCATCCGCGGAGAGACGCTGGGCGAGAAAGATCATTTCTTTGGCCTTCCCCATGCCGACTATGCGCGCGAGCCTCTGGGTCCCTCCCGCGCCTGGTATCAGGCCGAGTCCCGTCTCTGTCAGGCCGATCAGCGCGTCCTCCGACGCGAGTCTGAAGTCGCACGCCAGAGCGAGCTCGCACCCTCCACCCAGCGCCATGCCGTTGATGGCCGCAATCACTGGCTTGCTCAGTCGCTCAACAGAGCTGAATGCCTCGAACCAGCTCCGCGCCATGCCGAATATGGCCGATGGGGAGGTGTCGTTGAAGCTGGTCAAGTCCGCGCCTGTGCTGAAGGCTCGGTCCCCTTCGCCCCTTATGATGACGACCCTCACAGATGAATCAGCGTCGAGCTCCTTGAGTGCCGTCGCCAGTTCACCAACGAGCTTCGGCGTCATCGTGTTCAGCCTGTGCGGCCTGCTCAGGACGATCCAGGCCAGGGGAGGCTGCCTCTTGATCGCGATTTCTTCCATCCTCGTCTCGCTGGCCTGATAGTCGTAAAACCCTTTGCCAGCCTTCGTTCCCAGGCGGCCCTCGCCGACCATCTGCTCGAGGAGCGCGTCGGGCTTGTAGAAATCCCCGCTCTGCTTCTGCTTCGCCTTCAGTGAAGCAACAACGCTGTCGATTCCCCA
>DASPPF010000035.1:0-2111 GCA_035625575.1 Nitrososphaerales archaeon
AGTATCTGCTCACCGCTTCCTACTTGATACTGGACGGCGGGACGGGCTACACGCAGCCCACCATGACCTTCACGGAAGAGGGGACCGCGAGCAGCGCGCCACTGGTCGGCCAGACCTTGGTGTGGGCCGACGCCAACACGGGCTGGTCAATCAGCGGCACGCTCACGAGCAGCGTCACCGGAGAGGAGTGGCTCGCCCAACAGCCGACGTCGGGGAACGCCTCGGCCTCCGAGATCATATCCATCGCCTACCAGCACCTCATGCTGGCGATGATAACCCAGACCGGACTGCCGGCGGGGCTCGTCTGGAGAATCGTCCTGGGAGGAAAGACCTACAACATCACGAAGTCGACCATGGTCCTTCTCCTGCCACCGGGCATGTACTCCTGGAGCATAGAGACGCCCCTCATCATCAACTCGACAACGGTGTTCACGCCTACGAATCCGAGCGGAGTGCTCGACCTCACATCGGGCGGGGCCACCCTCGAGGCCCAGTACTCCAACCTGATCGTTGCGACCGTCCAGGTGGGCCCGACGACCGGAACCATCACGTCGCTGGAGCAGGGCTTCAACGCCACGGTGACGAAGAACAGCACCGCGGTGGCCCTGACCATCTCGTCGTCCAACTCGACGGGCCCGCGCGTCCTGATCTTCTACATTGCCAACGGAGCCCTCGGCACCGAGTTCCCCAACGCCCTCACCGTACTGCTGGACGGAGCCTCAGTAGGAAAGGCCACCTCGGTCCTCCAGCTCTTCGACGTCAGTCAGACCACGCCGCTCTATGCGACGACGACAACCGCGAACGGCTACGAGGTCATAGTCTACCTCCCGCACCTGTCCACCCACACCGTGGTGCTGCAGGTCCCGGCCCCGCCTCCGCCTCCCAGCCCGTCGTCGGTGCCGGCGAACCTCATCCCGTTCGTCTTCCTGATAGTCGCCATCCTTGCCGCACTGATCAACATAATGCTGGCGCGCAGGGGCAAGAAGGGCGAGGAGAAGAAGGCCCGCCCGAGGGCGGAGAGGAAGCCCCAGCCGTGGACTTGAAAATAGGGGTCCTCTTCGACTTTGCCTCAACAACCTTCGTTCCTCTCCCTTTGGGGCAGAGGGTCCGTCGCGCTAGAGATGCCGAAGACTCGGCATCTCTAACCCTTAAATACGAACTGGCAGGCTTTTTGCTTGGTGCAAATGGAAGGCGATTCAGTTCATGGGAGCTGGTTCACTTCATCAGCCGAAAATCATCTTTGAGCACCAGTGACGACAACCTTCCGAGAAACTCCGCCTCGAATTCGTCATCGCCTCGGCCAGAAGCCTGGCGTCAAAGGAGGCTCGTGACATGAAGACAATCAAGCTCACCCTGCCCAAGGGCTCGCTCGAAGCCGCGACTTCCGAGCTGTTCAGAGGGGCGTTCTACAGGATAGCGGGTCAGGAGCGGACCTACAGGCCCGCCATCAACGACCCGGAGATCGAGCTGAAGATACTGCGACCGCAGGAGATCCCCGTCTACGTTGCCGGAGGCGTCTACGACGTCGGCGTCACTGGAGTGGACTGGGTCGTGGAGACGGGCGCCAGGGTGGAACGGCTGCTGGACCTGGAGTATGGCAGGGTCCGGGTGGTCTCAGCCATCCAGAAGAGCGTCAAGGGCTCGGACATCGGCAGCTTCTTCGAGTCACGGTGGAAGAGCGGGCTCCCCGTCAGGATCTCGACGGAGTACCTTAACCTGGCCTCGAGGTACCTGAGGTCGATTCCGGCCTACAGGAAGAGGTTCGGAAGCCAAGAGCCCCGGGTCGTTACTCCCTGGTGGACAAAGGGGAAGAACTCCCAGGCCGTCGTCTATCTCTCGTTTGGCGCGACGGAGGCCAAGCCCCCAGAGGACGCGGACGCAATCATAGACGTGACGGAGACAGGGTCGAGCTTGGAGCAGAACAACCTGAAGATAGCCGACACCATAATGGTCTCCACCGCCCATCTGATATCCAACAAGAAGGCGATGGCAGACGCATGGAAGCGCGAGAAGATCTACGACCTCATGGCGGTCCTGAAGGGGGTCGTCGAAGCGAGGAAGAAGGTCCACATATTCCTTAACGTAAAGGAGAAAGACCTCGACAGGCTTCT
>DASPPF010000036.1:0-4350 GCA_035625575.1 Nitrososphaerales archaeon
GTCCCGGCCCAAACCGAACCTCGCGATGAGCCTCTCCACGAACGCGTTTCCCAGCTTCAGGGCGAGGAAGTAATCGACCAAGGCGCCGACCAGGGCGGCCAAGGTGGCCACCGCGAGGGCAGCTGCCAAGTTCATCACCCCGAGGAAAGCTAGGTACCCCGCGAACGGAAGGACGACTTCGCTCGCGATGGGGACCGAGGCGCTCTCGAGCGTCATCAGCGCGAACAGACTGACGTACCCTAGGCTGGTCATCAGTGACACGACCCGCTGGGAGGAGAAGAACGAAGACGCGGAGGGGCCCAGGAATCCGCCGAGGGGCACACCAGGGCCCGCTTCGAGCTCGAGCAAGCAGACCGCCAGCACGACCGCGGCGAACAGCGCAAGGTACCTGCTTCTTGCAACGATTGCGGGGACCCCTATGGCCGAGCCCAAGACGAGCCGGCATGCCCGATAGCATATAGGAATCTTGCTGCGCCCTCGGCCACCGAAGTCTTAATCAATCCCATGCGCAGGCGAGGCCTACCAAACATTGAGGAGCCAGATCAAGAAGCGGCAGCGCAACAGGCGCTTGATTATCGTGGGAGTCGTGGTCGTGATTGGCGTGGCTCTGGTGGTCGGCGCTTACTATCTGTCCACGCTCACCACTCCTCTTGAGAAGCAGATTGGCCAGGCGGTCTCCTCGTCCGACTACCAGGGCCTGTACGCCGCCTCCCAGACGAGCTATGGAAACGTGAACCAGAGCCTGATGAAGAAGGTCGCCTTCTTCAACGGCACCGAATACACGTCCGGGGGCAAGCCGATCATCGTGTACATAGGTGCCGACTACTGCCCGTACTGCGCCTTCCAGCGCTGGCCCCTAGTAATGGCCCTGATGCGCTTCGGGAACTTCACCAACCTCTCGTACATGCTGTCGAGCTCCACGGATGTCTACCCAGACTCTCCGACCTTCTCCTTCTACGGCTCCACCTACAAGAGCAACTACATCGTCTTCCAGGGCTTCGAGCAGGAGGACAGGTCCCAGAACCCGCTGATGACCGTCCCGTCGAACTACACCGGGGTCTTCTCCCAGTTCGGCTCGTCCTATCCCTTCATCAACTTCGCGAACAGGTACGTGCTGTCAGGCGCGCTCTACTTCCCCGACCAGCTGGACGGGAAGAACTGGACGCAGATAATACAGCTCCTCTCGTCCAACAGCATCGTCTCGAATGAAGTCGTCACTTCGGCGAACGCGATGACGGCCGCCATCTGCAAGGTGACCAACAACGTTCCGAGCTCCGTGTGCGGGAGCGGCTCGATAACGAGTCTGACAGACAGCCTCGCTGCCTATCATCCGTCAGGCGGGTCGACCACTCAGGGGGCGCCCCTCGCCAGCGCCTCGGCCATCGCTAACCTGCGGTTCTCCCTCGTGACGCTGACGGCGGCTCCGGTCACGGGCCCCAAGGGCTCAGCGAGCTAGACGCCCTTCCGACCCAGCCCACCAGCAGCGCTAGTTGCTCGCCGGTATCTGGTCGAGGCTTCCTTCGAGCACGGGGGACGGGAAATCGTTCCTGTAGAACAAGAAGTAGGTGATTACCACAAAGTCCGCCACTATCGCGATGTGCATGATTGTGCAGTAGATGCAGATCGCCTTGAGGATGAACACCTCCACGCTCACCAGGTACGGTACGAAGATCAGTCCCAGAAACCTCCAGCCGAAGAGTACGTTCAGGGACCCAGCGAAGACTCTCTCGCTCCCGAAGGCTATCAGGCAGACGAGTACGACATTGACGACGAAGTAGCCAGCCGCAAAGAACTCCAGGGGGATTCCGAAGAACTGGCTGAACCTGCTCCCCAGCACCGCGTTGCAGTTGAGCGCTATCCCTCCCACCGACCCGGCCGTGCAGAACGGGGGGGCCGTCTTCATCTCATAGTAGGTGACCAGCACTGTCGAGGCCGCCACCAGCCCGAAGGCAGACATGACGAGCAAGAGCACGAGCTTGAGTCTGCTGATTCTCATAGCGTCGGGGGCCCTCGCGCCGAGAACCCTATTTGAATTCCGCGTCCTCTAGGATAGGGCGCCCTTCCTCACGAGGGCGTTGCCTCCCACCGAGAGGGAGGCATTCTTCACCACTGCCGTGAAGCCGAGGCCCGCGAGCGTCACCGAACCTCGGACGAACCTGTCCTGACCGAGACCATAGCGAAGCACGGGGTTCAGCCCCACGCCCATCAGCACGAGGCGCCTCTTCTCTTCGGCCAGCGGTTTCACCAGCCTGTCCAGCCTCGCCGTGTCCCGGCTCTTCCAGCCGACGAGCTTCCCGTCCTTGAACTCGAACTCTCCGCCGCGCAGAACTCCGAACTTCGTCAACGAATCCGAGATTTTCAGTGTGCCGTTGACCGACCCCGGGTCCACTTCTTTGGTGACCAGTCCTGGCGGAATGTAGGTCATGTTGCCTCCTTCGGCCACGTCTTTTTCGTCCACGATTCCGTCCTCGACCTCCGTCTCACCCTTGAGCGTGAACCGCAGGGTGGCGCCCGCCGATTCCAGTGTGAGCTCGGAACCGTCTCCCAGCTGCGAGGCGACGCCCCCAGCAACTTGGGAGATAGCGCCGTAGTCGGTCAGCGCCGCCTTCAACTGCCCCTTGACTATCTCGTCCACGCTCTTCCCCAGCATCCTCGCCATGTCCTTCCCCGCGTAGCCGAACACCATTCTCGCGCCCCTCAGCCCGGCCTTCTTCGCGGCCTCGTACCAGGATACGTTGTACCTTGTCGAATCGACGAGCTCTGCCGGTGTGAGCGTCCTTGAGTAGGACGTGAGAGCCTGACCGGGCACGAAGATGTAGGCGTCGGTCCCCGAGAGCAGGCTGTACTCATTCCTTCCCATCACTCCGAGGGAATCCTTGGGAGCCCTCCTCACTCCTTCGACGTAGGCCCATTCGTCCTCGAGAACCATCACGGAGGTGCACCCCATCGCCCTCGCCTCGGCGACGGCGTGCCTCGCGAACGGGAGCCCGTTGTTCCAGGCTTCCACCGTGAGGGCTTCGCCCTTCTTCATCCTGAGCGTCTCTGTGAGTACCTTCTTCGCTACGCTTCTGTACATCGAATCCAGCTGTGACGAGGACATCGTGACTGCCCTGGGCTGGGGGATATTTAATTGGCGCACAATCGTTAAGCGTCTGGCCTCCGCATCTCTGGCCGTGGAAACGAAGAGCGTGGTGGAGGCTTCCTTCTCCCAACCCCAGAAGTGCTACGGCCACTGCGACCAGACGGCCACCATGAGGTTCCTCGGCTCCGGCGAACCAACCGTGGCCTGCTACGCCTGTCCTGCGGGCTATGTCTCCAAGGTCATGGCCTACGGGGCGAGAGACTCCCGCAAGCCGCTGCAGGTCTTCGTGACGAAGGCGCTCGGCGGCCAGCCGATCAAGGGGGAGGAGATTCGCACGGCGACCCGGCATCCCTGGGATCTCGGCGTCTCGGGATTCGAGATGAAGGTTGCCTACTGGACCCAGAACTACCGCGGGTCGAAGAGCGACGACCCGAACCGGCAGGCCCTGTTCATCTGTTCCGAGTGCGGGTCCACGTACGTCAAGCCCGTGACCGCGCCTGGCACGAAGTGCGCGAACTGCCGGTAGTCAGCGAGCGGCGCCAGTCTGCTTCAGGCCGCCCAAGAGATCGCTCTTCAGGAGGTTCTCCACGGCCCTTTTAGTGAAGCTGACTCCTTCAGGGTATCCGGTCAGCACGTGCTTGATGCTGCCGTCCTGGTACTCGAGGAACACCTGGGGTATCAGGTAGTCGGGCGACCAGTCGCCGTACTTCTTGACGAGTTCGTCCGCGACCTTCACGTCATCGGTGTCGATGTCGTGCAGAAGCAGAGGTACCCCGAGCTCTCCCGTCGCCTTCTTGAGCGGTTCAACCGTCGTCGGTACGCAGTGGGGACACCAGTTCGCGTACACCACGTGGACAGACTTCGGCTTGGGCAAGAGTTACCTTGGCGCCCCGCGCGCCCTTGCTAATTAATCATGCGCCGGATCGTCCCATCGCCTTCAGTATGCAAAGGCCTCAATCTTACCCGGGGCAATCTTCCGGAACAGCACCTTCAGCCCCTCTACGCTTTCCAGCTCCTCCGAGGCCAATCTCCTGCCGAGTCCGCCTTCGCTCCCGGCCTTCCTTTCGTACACCATCACGGTGTACCGACTTCCAAACCTCGTGACGAAGGCGTAGCACCTGCGCCCGGCGAATCTGCCAGCAACCCTGATCCCGGCATCCGAATCCATCGTCTCTGCCTCCCTCACCAGGGCCGCGAGCCCCCCGATGCGCCGCTCGTAGAACAAACGCGCAAGCAACCAGGGGTTCTATTCAAAAACCTAATACCAT